>JAICVT010000468.1 GCA_025935235.1 Ktedonobacterales bacterium
CCCGCGCTGGAGATCTGCGGCATCACCAGCATCAGCTATGACCACATGGCCGTGCTGGGCAATACGCTGACGGAGATCGCGCACGAGAAGGCGGGCATCATCAAGCCCGGCGTGCCGGTCATCACCTCGGCCCAGGCGCCCGAGGCGCTGGCCGAGATCACGCGGGTGGCCGCCGAGCGCGGCGCGCCGCTGCTGCGTGTGGGGCCAGCGGGCGCCGCAGGCTGCGCCTATGCGTACGTGCCCGGCGTGATCAGCGAGACGAGCCAGCGCTTCGACGTGACCACCCCGCAGCGCGTCTATCGCGAGCTGGAGATCCCCCTGCTGGGCGAGCACCAGTTGGAGAACGCGACGCTGGCGGTGGCGCTGGTCGAGCCACTGGAGGAGCGCGCGATCCGCGAGGGGCTGCGCGCAGTGCGCTGGGAGGGACGCTTGCAGGTGGTGGCGCGCGAGCCGTGGCGCGTGGTGGATGGCGCGCACAACGCCGACTCGCTGCGGGCGCTCTTCGCCGCGCTGCGCCGCCACTTTCACTTCGAGCGGCTGATCGTAGCGCTCGGCGTGATGGCCGACAAAGACCTTGATGGCATGCTGCGCGAGCTGGCCGCCGCGCGGGTTGACGCGGTGGTGGCGACAGCGGCGCGCAGTTCGCGCGCGATTCCGCCCGATGTCCTGGCGGCGCGGGTGGCCGAGGCGACGGCTGCGACGATCTACACCGAGCCAGATGTAGCCTCGGCGGTGGCACGCGCGGGGGCGCTGGCTGGCCCGCGCGATCTGGTCTGTGCCACTGGCTCGCTCTATCTGGTGGCCGAGGCGCTGGAGTGGTTCGCCGCCCAGCCCGACACGCTGCCCGGCGCGATCGAGATCGCCGGCCGCGACCACGGGTGAGGGCGGAGACGCCGCGCGTGGGTGGAGGCGGGTAAACCCGCACGCTAGGGGCGTTCCGCCGCAAAGCCCGCCTGCGCGGGCTAGGAGTCGGCAGGCACGCATCCCAGGCCGCGCAGGCGGGCTTTGCGGCCCGCAGGTCACCTAGCCTGCGGCTTCAGCCGCCCGTTGCCTGCGCCGCGCAATACCCGACCAACCCGTTAACCTTCATCTACCGCTGGCCTATCCTGACGACATGGAGCAGTCCGAGCGATGCGCATACATCTCGAAACTGAGCGGCTGATCTTGCGCGCGTTCACGCCCGATGACCTGGAGCATCTGGTGGAGCTGGACAGCGACCCCGCCGTGATGCGCTACCTGAATGGCGGCGTTCCGACGCCGCGCGAGGTGATCGAGCGCGAGATTCTGCCGCGCTTCATCGCCTCATCGCAGGCGGGCGATGGCTACGGCGTATGGGCGGCCAGCGAGCGCGCGACGGGCGCGTTTGTCGGCTGGTTCGGCTTCCAGCCGCACGAGGGTGGCGCGGCGGGCGACATCTCGCTGGGCTATCGGCTGCGGCGCGCGGTCTGGGGACGCGGCTACGGCGCCGAGGGCGCGCGGGCGCTGATCCGCCAGGGCTTCACAGCGCTGGGCGCGCGGCGCATTGTCGCCATCACCTACCAGGACAACCGCGCCTCGCGCCGCGTGATGGAGAAGGCGGGGCTGACATTGGCGCGCACGTTCCGCATGACCCCCGAGGAGCTGCGCGCCGAGGGCGATACCTTCGTCGCGGCGGGCGAGCTATGGGATGGCGACGACGTGGAGTACGCGCTGGATCGCGCCGAGTGGGAGCGCCAGATGGCGGCGCGCGAGAAGAAGGACGAGGAGAAGGGCTGAGATGCTGGCCTATGTTGACTGCTTCTCCGGCGTCAGCGGCGATATGCTGCTGGGCGCGCTGCTGCACGCGGGCGTCGCGCTGGACGATCTGCGCGCGGGGCTGGCGCGCTTGCCGCTGGCGGGCTATGCCCTGGAGGCCGATGAGGTCAGCGAGCATGGCATTCGCGGTGTGCGGGCGCGCGTGCGGCAGACGCAGACCGAGCATGCCCATCGGCGGCTGGCGGATGTCAGCGCGATCATCACGGCGGGCGGGCTGCCGCAGCGTGCCGAACTGCGCGCGCTGGCGATCTTCCAGAGGCTGGCCGAGGCTGAGGGCGCCGTGCATGGCATCGCGCCAGAGGAGGTATCATTTCACGAGGTCGGCGCGGTGGATAGTATCGTGGACACGGTCGGCGTGGCGCTGGGGCTGGAGCTGCTCGGCGTGGGCGACCTCTATTGCTCCGAGCTGCCACTGACCTCGGGCCGTGTGCGCGCGGCGCATGGCGCGCTGCCCGTCCCTGCGCCCGCCACGCTGGAGCTGCTGAAGGGAACCGACGCCGTCTGGCGGCCCGTCAACGCCGAGGGCGAGCTGGTGACGCCGACCGGCGCGGCGGTGGTGGCGACGCTGGCGCGCTTCGAGCGGCCTACCCTGCGCGTGCGCGCCACTGGCTACGGCTTTGGCTCGCGCGCGCTGCCCTGGGCCAACTGCGTGCGGCTGATCGTCGGCGAGCCGCCCGCCGCGCCGACCGCGCGCACGCCAGAAGGCGAAGCGGAGCGGGCGGGCCTTGCTCGTGACAACATCGTCGTCATCGAGAGCAACATTGACAATATGACCGGCGAGGCGCTGGGCTGGCTGATGGAGCGGCTGCTGAGCGCGGGCGCGCTGGATGTCAGCTATGCGCCACTCCAGATGAAAAAGCAGCGGCCCGGCGCGCTGCTGACCGCGCTGGCCGCGCCCGCCGACGCCGAGCGGCTGGCCGCGCTGATCGTGGCGGAGAGCGCGACGCTGGGCGTGCGGTTGCGCCCGGCTGAGCGCATCATCGCGGGTCGGCGCGTGGAGAACATCGAGACGCCGCTTGGCCCGGCGCGTGTCAAGCTGAAGCTGGCGGGCGAGCGCATCCTCTCCGTCGCGCCAGAATACGACGACCTGCGCGCCCTTGCCGAGCGCGCCAGCCTGCCGCTGGAGACAGTGGCCGCGCAGGTGACGCAGGCCGCGCGGCGTCACTTCGGTCTGGATGCGTGAAAGCCG
>JAICVT010000354.1 GCA_025935235.1 Ktedonobacterales bacterium
GCGCCGACGGTGTAGAGCCGCTCGCCCGCGCCGCGAATGACGACAGCGCGCACGTCGGGGTCGGCATCGAGCGCGCGCACGTGGCGCCCCAGCTCCTCGAACATGCTGGTGGTCAGCATATTGCGCGGTGGATGATCGAAGATCAGCGTGGCGACGTGTCCCTCGCGCTGCATCTGAACTGTTCCCCGTGTCGTCGTCTCGGTTCCGCTGGTCGTCCCGCTAGTCATTGCGATCACTCCCTTTTCACGCTGTTCGCGCCGCTTGCGCGGCTGACCAGGTCCGCCCTGATCTCCACTGGCCAGCGTAGACCGCCAGCAGTACGGCGGCGTTACGGGCAGCGTTACGGCGCGCCGGGTGTGACGCGCATCACAGCCGAGGAAGCGCGCGGCCTCCCTCGCGGCGGGGCGACGCGGCGCCGTACAATGGGAGCGACCTCACCCCTCCTGGCCCCCCTCTCCCACGAGGAGAGGGGGGAACCGGAAGCTCCCCTCTCCCGCAAAGCGGGGGGAGGGGCTGGGGGCGGGGGCGCGTCGGCCAGTGGCTCACTCCGCAGGCATGGAGTGAGTGGAGTAGGGGTGAACGTTCGCTATGGCATCCGAAGCCAGACCACCAAAGACCAATGTGATCGCCACGCTGCGCGAGCGCGGCCTCATCAGCCAGATTACCGAGAGCGGGCTGGAAGAGCAGGCCAATCGGGAGCGGCTGACGGTCTATTGCGGCTTCGATCCCAGCCGCCCCAGCCTGCAGATTGGCAATGTCGTGCCGATGATCCTGCTGGCCCACTTCCAGCGCGCCGGGCATCGGTCGGTCGTGGTGGTGGGCGGCGGCACCGGCATGATCGGCGACCCCAGCTTCAAGTCGGATGAGCGCCAGATGCTGACGGCGGAGCAGGTGGCGCACAACGCCGAGCGCGTGCGCCAGCAACTCTCCGGCTACCTCGATTTCGAGGGCGAGAACCCCGCCATCATGGTCAACAATCTCGACTGGCTCGGCAAGATGACCCTGATCGAGTACCTGCGCGACATCGGCAAGCACTTCACCATCAACCACATGATGGCCAAGGAGTCGGTCAAGAGCCGCATCGAGAGCCGCGAGCATGGCATCTCCTACGCCGAGTTCAGCTACATGATCCTCCAGGCGGCGGACTACCTGCATCTCTTCGACGCGCTGGACTGCACGGTGCAGGTCGGCGGCAACGACCAGTGGGGCAACCTCACGGCAGGCGTGGAGCTGATCCGCAAGACGCGCGAGGCGCATGTCCACGCGCTGACCGCGCCGCTGATCACCTCGCCCAGCGGCGCCAAGCTGGGCAAGACCGAGAGCGGCGCGCTCTTCCTCGATCCCGAGATGACGACGCCCTACGAGATGTACCAGTACTGGATCAACACCGACGACCGCGACGTCGGCCTCTACCTGCGCGTCTTCACGTTCATCCCGCTCGACGAGATCGCCGCGCTGGAGCGCCAGCAGGCCGAGCAGCCGTCCAGCCGCGTGGCGCAGCGCCGCCTGGCGTGGGAGATCACGCGGCTGGTGCATGGCCAGGCAGTGGCCGATGGCGTGGCCGCCGCCTCGAACGCGCTGTTTGGCGCGGGGCTAGGCAGCCTGACGGAGGCCAGCCTGCCGTATCTGGCGCAGGCCGTGCCGACCAGCGAGATCGCGGCCTCCGCGCTGGCGGAGGGCCTCTCGCCGCTCGATGCGCTCGTGCAGGTGGGGATGCAGCCCTCGAAGGGCGCGGCGCGGCGGCTGATCCAGCAGGGCGGGCTCTACGTCAATGACGAGCGCTGGAGCGATCCAGAGCGCGCCATCACGCGCGATCAGGCGCTCTTTGGGCGGGCGCTGCTGCTGCGCGCTGGCAAGAACCGCTATCATCTGCTGCTGGTAGAGGAGTAGCTCGCGCATGGCCCAGCTGATTCAGACCGACATCCCCGCGCCGCATGGCCTGCTCGAAGGGCTGCTGCGCCTGCCCGATGGCATGGCCGCCAGCGCGTCGGACGGCGAGGCGAGGCCAGCGCACGCCGCCGTGGTCTGCCATCCGCACCCGCAGTTTGGCGGCACGATGCACAACAAGGTCGTCTTCCGGCTGGCGGCGGCGCTGGTGGAGCATGGCATTCCCGCGCTGCGCTTCAACTTTCGCGGGGTGGGGCGCAGCACCGGCGCCTATGATGAGGGGCGCGGCGAGGCCGACGACGTGCGCGCCGCGCTGGATGCGCTCGCGGCGCGCTACCCCGGCGTGCCGCTGCTGGTGGCGGGCTTCTCGTTTGGCGCGTGGGTCGGGCTGCCGGTGGGCTGCGCAGACGCCCGCGTCACCCACCTGATCGGCGCGGGCGCGCCCGTCTCGCTCTTGCATGCCGATGATCTGGCGGGCTGCGCCAAACCCAAGCTGATCGTGCAGGGCGAGCAGGACCAGTATGGTCCACGCGACGCGCTGGAGACCTGGTTCGCGCGCCTGCCAGAGCCGAAGCGGCTCACCATCGTCCCCGGCGCCGACCACTTCTTCACCCAGCAGCAGAGCGAGCTGGCCGCCGCGCTCGACGCTGGGCTGCGCGCGTGGTTTGGGTAAGCCCCCACCCCCAACCCCTCCCCGCTGCGCGGGAGAGGGAAGCTAGACGACGCCCTGTGACGGGCGCCGATCCACCACGCTATGCGCGATGACTATGCGCGCCGGCCGCTGCGCTCGATCTGCGCCCGCTCCCACTTGAACGCCCGCTTGAGCAGCGTGCGCAGCGCGAAGATGATCGCGAAGAACGCCAGCGCCTGCCAGGTGGTCAGCGTCATCGTCTTGAGCAGCGTCGCCGCGACCTTGAAATCGAGCGCCCAGAGCGCGCCATCCGCCACCAGCAGCCGCACGCGCTCGATCCCCTGTCGCCGCAGCAGCGCCACGAGCGCCGCGACGACATAGCCGATGAGCAGCAGCGAGCCAATGAATTCAATCACCGCGATCAAGACGGCGACGCTCGCGCTAGGCAGGAGCTGGCTCATGGCCGTCTCCCTTCTCGGCGCTGGCGGAGGACGCCTGGCCCGCTGGGCGCTGCTGCGTTCGCTCCGCACGCGCCAACGGGCTGCGCAGGCGGAGCGCCCGCCCGCCGTCGGGAAGCGGTGCGCCTCCCTCCTCGGCGCGCCGCATGCTTGCGCCGCGCTCGATCTCTTTTTCGAGGAAATAGTTGAGTGCGGTCCTGATCGCCGCGACCGCCGCCAGCAGCCCGATCTCGCTCCAGCTCGGCGCGATCGCCGTCCGCAGGATATCTGCCGCCAGCTCGAACTCCAGCGCCACCGCCAGCCAGCGACCCAACTGCAGCCGCAAAATCTCCTTGGCCCCTGGCGGCAGGTTGCGCCGGAAGAACAGCGCCACCGCGTGAATCGTCGCCTCGATCACGGCGCCCGCGATGATGATGGCCGCGACGATCTCCACCCAGTTAGCCAGCACGCCCGTCCATATCTTGAGCAGATCTGTCAGCCCGCTCGCTGATATCGGCCCGATGCCGCTACTCGCCAGCGCGAGCGCGACGGCCCGGATGCAGACGCTTGCCGCCAGTACGGGTTCGGTCATGTCCTTTGCCCCTCAATCGCATTGATCCTTCAGCCGATCTTCTGGCACAACATGCACAGATGGCGCCGTCTTCGCCGCACCGCACACGGAAGCGCCCACACCCTTCTCGCTGGCCGTCAGTCCCATGCCTCTCGCCTGCTGGTTGCGGCTCAGGTATCATAGCGGCAGTCTCGCGCGGATGCGCGCCTCAGGAGAAAGCGAGCAGGCATGCCAGGCATGATACCCGTGCTGATCGTTGACGATAGCCCGACCGTTCGGCTGACCCTGCGCGGCTGGCTGACCGAGGCGGGCTATGAGACGCGCGAAGCCGCCGATGGTCTGGAGGCGCTGGCCGCTCTGCGCGCTGGCCCCACGCCGATGATCGCGCTGATGGACTACCAGATGCCACGGCTGGATGGCTTCGAGACGCTCAGCCGCGCTGTCGAGGAAGGGCTGACCCCGCCGCGCTTCGCCTATGTCGCCATCTCCAGCATGGCGGCGCACTTCCCGCCCGCGCTCTCCGCGCTGCTGCGCCAGCTTGGCGCGCAGATTCTCCCCAAGCCCTTCGAGCGCGAGGCCCTGCTGGAGGTCACGCGGTTCGTCGAGCGCCGCCTGACCGCGCCAGTTGGCGAGCAGGCATAATCCACTACGGCGACTGACAACGTCGGCATCCCCGCCGTCCCCAACATCTCAAATGTCTCGGATGTCTCGGACACAGTGACGCCCTGGCGCTGACCTTCACCGCCAGGGCGTCGTAGCGCGCTACTTGTGCTTGCGCGGGCGCTTGTGATGGCGCTCGGGGCC
>JAICVT010000614.1 GCA_025935235.1 Ktedonobacterales bacterium
CGCGCAGCGCCACCTGCGCAGCGATCTCAGCGTCGTCGGGGGGCGCATCGCTATTGGCGAATCCCTGGAGCTTGGTGATGACCCAGGTTTCGAGCGTCGCGGGCGTAACCTCTTCGAGCGTCAGGCCGGGCGCATGCGTGGCGGCTGGAATCGGCCCGACATGCGCCAGATAGCTCTGCCTGTCCTGCGCGACGCAGCCATGCGCCAGCAGCGACGGGCGTAGCTGCGCATCCAGCGCGCGGTCTTCGATGTAGAGGGTGACGCGGGCGCCATCGAAGTAGGCGCGCGCATCGGCCAGCAATGCGTCCACCTCGGCAGGGGCCAGGCTCCGTATCAGGACTTCATCGCCCGCCGTCGCGTGTCGCCCATAGACGCCGAAGCGCCGCTGCTCCTTCTGGTAGCCCATCTCTGGCGCGGAGTTGGTGAACCAGCCGCGCACGGTCGCAGCGATGGCGTCGTGATCGGGATGGAGCATGGCAGTCCTTTCGATCCTTCCATTGTGCACTGGCAGTCGCTGCGTCCTCCAGGCGCTGGCATAGCCGTCGGCAGCGCGCCAGACCTCACCCCCAGCCCCTCTCCCACGGGGCGAGGGGAGCCAGTCATTCCATTTCCCCCTCGCCTCGCGGGAGAGGGGGACAGGGGGTGAGATCGCCCTGCGCCGAATGTAGCCTAGCAGCCCGCGAAACGCCCTGCGCGGCTGGCGACTCGTTCGCCGCATCAGCCGCCAACCTCTGGGCTGGCGCCCGCGTATACTGTGCAGACAGGATAGCAAGTGGCCGTGCGCCGCCACTGCTTCAGCCACTCGGCGCACGCATCGTCAAGGGAGACAGTCATGTTTGTCGGACATATCTTCGTGTCCCTGCTCTTTGGCGCTCTATGGCTCGCCGCGTTTCTGTTGCCAATCGTGCTGGGTTTTACATTCGTGCGCGCCGACGCCGACCGGCTTGGGCAGCCAGGCTGGCTCTGGGCGCTCATCACGATTCCACTGGGCTGGTTGGCGCTGCTCGCCTATCTGATCGTGCGCGCGGTCAGGCCGTCGCATCAGCGAGCTGAATAGCCATTGGAGCGCCGCGCGTTGAGCGCAGATCGTCAAAGGAGATAGCTATGGCGGTCAATGGAGGAAGTCTAGTCGCGCAGGGCGTGGCCCTGATCGGCATTCTCATCGCCTTTCTGCTGCCCATCATCCTGGGTTTCACGGTCGTTCGGGCCGATGCGAACCGGCTGGGTGAGCAGGGCTGGGTCTGGGCGCTGCTCACCATCCCGCTCGGCTGGCTGACGATTCTGGCGTATGTCGTCGTGCGCGCCCTGCTGCCGCGGGTGGGCGCCCGGTAGGTCTCCGCAGCCGACAGCCTGAAACGTGGGCCAGGAGCGTCGGCGCCACATAGAAAGTGTGTCCGCAACATGGGTGTACATTGGTACGATATCGTCCTGATCTTTTTGACCATCATCCCCATCGTCGTGGGCCTGTTCTGGATCGCGCCAGATGCCCACAGACGCGGTCAGCCAGGCTGGCTCTGGGCGCTGCTGACGATTCCC
>JAICVT010000348.1 GCA_025935235.1 Ktedonobacterales bacterium
CCCGATCAAGCGCGCCAAGCGGCGCGGGCTGCTGCGCAATGTCTGCATCGCGCTAGGCAATCTCGGCGACCCAGTCGCCATCCCCGCGCTGATCGAGGCGCTGGGTGATCCGGAACCGCTGGTACGCGGGCATGCGGCGTGGGCGCTGGGGCGGCTGGGTGGCGTCGAGGCGCGCACGGCGCTGGCCGCCACGCTGGCCAACGACGCCGAGCCACCCGTGTGCGCCGAGGCCCAGCACGCGCTGGCCATGCTGGATGACGCATAGCCGCTCAAGCCGCTCAATCGAGTGGACACGACCGCCGCGAGCGTCCTATACAAAAATGTCTCATACGAAATTGTCTTATACATTTTCGTATAGGACGATTCGCTGCGCCGCCCGCGCGCCGCGCCGCGCCCACCATGCCAGCCGCGTCTGCGCCCGCCGCCGCGCCGCCGGAGATGGCGCTGCCTCGACCGCCCGCGCCCATGCCTCGCCGCCAGCGAGCGCCGTGCGCAGATAGGCCGCATCGGCCAGCGCTTGCCACTCCGCTGGCGGCAGCGCCACGCCGCGCGCTGCCAGCCGCCGCGTGAGCCGCGCGCGATAGACCGCCAGCAGCGTCGTCGGGCGCAGGGAGTGCCATGCGCCGCAGAGCGAGAGGACATCATACGGGGCGGGCGCGGCGGCGGCCAGCGCCCAGTCGAGCAGCAGCAGACGGCGGCCCAGGCGGGGAGCGCGGCGTGTGGGTGGCAGCCAGCCGAGGTTCGGCCCCCAGATGTCGCCGTGGATCAGCGTGCGTGGCAACCGCTCGATGGCCGCCAGTGCCGCCTCTGGCCGCGCGAAGACCGCGCCCAGCGTCGCCGCGTCCTCAGCGGGCGCCACTCGGAAGAAGGCTTGCCAGCCAGCGCGCGCCAGCCCCAGGTAGGGCTGCGGATCGCCCTCGGCGATGCGCCGCTCCACCGCCTGCGGGCCGAGCCAGAGCAGCGTGTCGCGCGGCGAGACCAGCCCCAGCGCGTCGTCGTCGAGCAGCGGCGATTGCCAGAAGCGCGCGTGCAGCGCCGCCAGCGCATCCAACAGATCCAGCAGGTCGGCGGGCAGGCGCCCCAGCGGCGCGCGCAACGGCTCGCGCATCAGATGGGAACGCTCGTCGCGCATCAGCAGCGTGGCGCGCAGCCGTCCATCAGTGTCGGTATCGCATGCCACGCGCTGCACGGCCAGGGCGATGCGGCGCGGCAGCCAACGCGGCAGACCCGCGCGCCACAGCGCCGCCTCGCGCACACGCGCATCGTGGGTGGCGGCGCCCAGCCAGCCGGTCTCAGCCGTGATGCGCTTGACCACGCGGCTGCTCCGGCCGCAGGGCGCGCGAGGCCATTCGCCAGCGGGCTGGCAGAGCGAGATGCGCGCCAGCTCAGCGCCCGAGAGGCCGTCGCGGATCGGCGTGACCGCCATGACCCCGGCGCCCAGGCCAACCGCGCGCGGCGCCTCGCGCTCGAAGGCGGCGTCTGGCTGCGGCGTGAGCGTAGACATGGATGATCCTCTCGCGTGGTAGATGGTTTTGGGCTGTCCTGAGAATCTGCCGAGAAGATGGCCGTAGTACATCCCAAAGGGCGCGCCAACACTATACGTTGGGGCTTGCACCCGCTATGCTATCATGCGAGACGCGCGCACGGGCGCGCGAGCAGCGCAAGCGCCAGGCTGGCCGAGAACTGAGGCATACCCGATGACTGAACAGACCTGGCGATTCGCGCGGAAATTTGACCGCGACTGGAGCTGGAATCTGGCGCGCCTGCTCGCGTTCACGCTGCTCGAATCGCTGTTTGCCATCGTCGGCTTGCAGCTGGTCTTGCTGGCGTTGTTCCTGCGGCTGACCACTCCGCACGCTGAGCAGAGCGTCGTGCTCTATCTGCTGCGCTTCCTGCCAGATCGTGTCGCGGTCAGCGCGGTCAGCGATTTCGCCCGCAGCTTGCGCCAGGCGCCAGTCATCGTGCTGGCGCTGGGTCTGCCAGTGGCGGTCTGGTATGCCTCACGCTTCTTCGTCGTGCTGGAGAGCGCGCTGTGCGTCATCTTCCGCCGACCCCGGCGCGACTTCTTGCGGCAGAACCGCGCGGCGCTGCTGATGTTGCTGCTCATCATGGCGCTGCTGCCGGTCATCGTGCTCTCGGCGACGGCGATCCCGCGCATTGGGATCTCGCCTACCACGTTGACCGTTACGCTGACTGATCCCGACGCGCCTGGGGCGATGCTGCTGGGGCCAGGACTGGCGCTGCTCTGCGGGCTGCTGGCAAATTTCGTGATCGCGCTGCTGGCCTACACCCGTCTGACGCCCGGATTCGTCTCGCTGCGCGCAGCGTGGCCGGGCGCGCTGGTGGCGGCGGCGCTCAGCCAGGGCTACCTGCTGATCTTCCCGCTCTACGTGCGCTACGTCCTCTACCCCAACCACTTCGGCGCCATCGCGGGCTTCGCGCTGGTCGCGCTGGTCTTCTTCTATGCCTATGGACTGTTCATCGTCGTCGGCGCGCAGATCGCCTCGCTCTGCGCGGGCTATCAGCCGGGCGAGCGCGATCTGACGGCGTCGCTGGCGCGCGCGAATCGCACGGCGTGGCCGCTGCGCCGCGCACACCAGGCGCGTGTGGCCCGCGGACATGGCGCCGCGCCCGCTCCCGCCGCGCCGGCAACCGCGCCAGCCATCGCGCCAGAGGCGACGCCTGCCGAGAGTCTGCCGCTGGACGACGCGGCGACCGATCCCTGGCTCTCCGCTGCCTCGCAGTAGCGCCCGCCAGTCTCCTCCGATGAGGCGCAGGTGATAGAGTAGCAGGGGGCGCTGTTTGCCGCCTTGTCAATCGCCACGGAGAGCAGGAGAGGCGCATGCGGGTCGAGGTGGTCACGCTGCGCGGCGCGCGTCGCACGCCCCACGCGCGCGACCTCTACAGCTATCAACTCAGCCCGGCGCTGGCGGCGATGGCGCAGCCCGGCTGCCTCGTCTCGGCGCCGTTTGGCGAGCGCGCCGTCCCCGCCATCATCTGGTCGCTCGACGCCAGCGACGATGCCGACGCCGACCTCCGCGCCGAGCTGGAAATCGGGCAAGACGCCGGAAGCGACGCCAGCGAGTTGCCAGATGCTCCTCTGGCGCGCGGCTACCGGCTGCGCGAGATCAGCGCGCTGCTCGCGCCAGAGCCGCTGCTCTCCGAGAGCCAGCGCGCGCTC
This sequence comes from Ktedonobacterales bacterium, assembly GCA_025935235.1. Classification (GTDB taxonomy): domain Bacteria; phylum Chloroflexota; class Ktedonobacteria; order Ktedonobacterales; family JADMIN01; genus JAKAIY01. Next base: position 3,182 of record JAICVT010000348.1, read on the forward strand.
GCCGAATGGATCGCCGCCTCCTACTGGGCGCCGCTGGGCGTGGTCGCGCGCATGTTCCTGCCGCCGGGACTGCTCTCCAGCGCCCGCAGCGCCCTGCGCCCGACCGAGGCCGCGCTGACAGAGGATGGCGCGAGTCTGGAGCCAGGTCTGGAGCCGGATGCGGCGCTGGCGCTGGCGCTACTGCGCGCTGAGGGCATCGTGGAGCGCGATGGGCTGGTGGAGGCGCTGGGCGCCGAGCGGGCGCGCGCCGTGACGCGGGCGCTGCTGGAGCGGCGGCTGGCGCGGCTGACCACCGAGCTGCCCGCCAGCGCGCTGCGTCCGCGCCGCGAGCGCATGGCGCGGCTGAACGCTGCGCCCGCCGAGGTGGAGGCGTGGCGTGTGACAGCGCGAGCGCGGCTCGATGCGCTGCTGGCCGCGCAGCCTCCAGCCATCGCACCCAGACGATCCATACGCTCCAGGCGCGGCTCGGTCACGGCCGCGGCGCCGCAACCCTGTGACCGCGAGAGCGAGCGGCTGCTGCGCCAGCTCGCTACGCTGGATGTGCTGGAGCAGTCGGCGCGGGCGTGGCGCCAGGATGACCTCCTGCGGCTGACCCGCGCCACTCCCGCCGCCTTCGCCGAGCTGGCGAGCGCCGGGCTGGTGGCGGTCGAGTCGGTCGAGGCGCGGCGCGATCCGCTGGCCGGGCAGACCATCGCGCCGACGCGGCCGCTGCCGCTGACCTCCACCCAGCGCCGTGCGCTCGACGCCCTGCTCGATCCCGCTGGGCCGGTGGATGAGGCGGGCGCGCGAGTCTGCCTGCTGCACGGCATCACGGGCAGCGGCAAGACGGAGGTCTATTTGCAGGCGCTAGCGGCCATCATCGCGCGCGGGCAGCGCGGGCTGGCGCTCGTGCCAGAGATCGCGCTGACCCCGCAGGCGATGGCGCGCTTCGCGGGGCGCTTCCCTGGGCGCGTGGCGCTGCTACACAGCGAGCTGACCCCCACCGAGCGGCTCAGCGAGTGGCGGCGCATCCGCGCGGGCGAGGTGGATGTCGTGCTGGGGTCGCGCTCGGCCCTCTTCGCGCCGCTCACCAATCTCGGCCTCATCATTCTGGATGAGGAGCATGAGGCGGCCTATAAGCAGGAGCGCACGCCCAGCTACCACGCGCGCGATGTCGCCGTGCGGCTGGCGGCGCAGACAGGCGCGACGCTCGTCCTGGGCAGCGCCACGCCCGCGATGGAGTCGTTCGCGCGGGCGCGCTCCGGCGCCTGGCGGCTGATCGAGATGAACGAGCGGGTCGGCGCGGCGACAACGCCAGCGGGCGGTGATGGCGAGGTCGTCAGCCCGACGCCGGAGCTTCCGCCAGTGACGGTGGTGGACCTGCGCGCCGAGCTGCGCGACGGCAACACCAGCATCCTCAGCGAGACGCTACGGACGGCGCTGAGCGAGACGCTGGCG
>JAICVT010000558.1 GCA_025935235.1 Ktedonobacterales bacterium
CAGCACGCGGACGTAGGAGGCGTAGTCTGGCCCGCCAGCGGCGAAAGTCTCCCTCAGCGTCGCCGGATCATTCGGCCAGGTATAGCTCCACGCCAGCTTGTGCGTCGCGTCGCCCGCGCTATCCAGCGTGATGTGGTCGGCCATCCTGTACTTCAGGAAGTAGTTGTCCTTGTTGGCGCCGATATTGGCCTCGACCTCGAAGACTGTATCGCCGGTCGCAGGCGTCGCCACCTCCGCGCTGAGGTTCAGATCGTGCAGCATCTGCTGCGCGGCAGGCGGCGTGAGATAGATCTCGACATCCTTGGTGCGCAGCGATTCGTAGAGCAGCTTGCCCATCTGGCCGACATAGTGCGGCAGGTTCGACTTCACCTTGGCCATGAAGGCGCTGACTACCGCGCTGGTGAACGTCTTGGCGCAGGAGGTCTGGCCGCATGCCTTGTTATCGGGGCCGGTGGATTTATCGCCCAGCGCGTAGCTGTGGATCTTGCTGACGAAGTTCTGCGCGGTGATCGTCTCGTGGAAGGCTGGGACCTCGATCGGTCCGGTGATCTTGAGCGCCTCCTGGAAGATGCCCAGGCTCAGCGTGATGACCCCCGCGAACTGCCCGCCCCTGGCCGGATTGTAGAGCTTGAGCGAGCTGTGCTGCGCCTCCAGATTCTTCTGCGCGTCGGGCAGCAGCATCGGATAGAGCGCCAGCGCATACTGCGCCGCCGTCGGATAGTTTGGATCGAGGTTCGAGTCGCGCAGCGACCAGCTATTGCCGTTGGGGTCCACGAAGACCGCGTTGAGCCAACTGTACTTGCTCGGTATCGGGATGAACTGCTGGTAGGGCGCGTTGCCAAATTTCACGCTGCTATCAATCAGAGTGACATCGCTGATGTGGAAGCCAGGGTCGAGCTTGCCGCCGTCGAGCGTCAGCGCGCCAAAGTTGCCGATGAAGCCGCCCGTCGGGCGTAGCTCGCTGGAGTCGAGCACCTCGACCAGATAGGTTGCTGGCGTGCCCACGCCCAGCAGTTGCGGCAGCGCATGCGCCACGCCATCCAGATCGTTGACCATCTGTGAGATCTCTGGCAGGCGGCTTTGCATCTGCGTGACCAGCGGCCCCAGCCGCGGATCGAGCGAGAGGTCGCCGGGTGTCAGGCTGGCGAGGGCTGGCGCCATCTGGCCATAGAGCGTCGTGATCTGGTCCACATCGCTGATGATCTGGTCCGTGTCGGCCTCAGTCAGCCCACCGCTGCTCCCCAGCGGATCCTTCAGGCCGCGCACGAGCGTCTTGAGCGCGTCGCAGCCCAGCACGCCCGCCTGCGTGCCGTCCACCGCCAGCGGCACGAGCTTGTTGGCGCTGGCCAACTTGCCGCTCAGGCCAGGGATCAGCGCGGCGGGACTAATCAGCGCCAGCCGCAACTGAAGCTGGAAGAAGTCGTTGTGCGCCTGTTGCAGTTGGCTCTGCGCCGCGTCAATGGTCGCCAGATTCGTGGGATCGGCGGCGAGCGCTTTGAACTCGGTCTCAGCGATCTTGAGGTGCGCCACGCCACTCTCGGCTAGCGCCAGCGTGTTGTGATAGGCCAGGCTCGGCGCGGGGATGAGCGCCAGCAGCAACGCGAGCAGCAGCCCCGCGCTCACCACCACGCGCAGCCCCGCGTGCGGCCGTCGCCGCGCCATAGTGGGTCGCGCCAGCCGCGCTCCGGCGCTCGCTCCCATCGCGGGCGCCGTGGATGAGGCGGCGACCGGCGCGGCGACCAGATCATCCTCGGTGGCCACCGCCGCCAAACGTGATGGCGATGGCGCCGAGCGCGCCACAGAGGAGGGGATACGGCGGAACACGGTGACGCCACGGGCGACATCCTGGCTCAGGCGGCGCCAGAGGCGTGTGCTGACCCGCGCCGCGCGCGCCGCTGGCGTCGTCCGTGGCTGCGCGATCGGCGCTGAAGACGCGGATGACGTGGGGCGCGGCTGCGTGAGCGCCGCTCGCCGACGCAGCGCCGCTTCCATCGCCGCAATCGGCGCGGAGCGGGGCAGATCGGCGACGTTGGCGTGCGTCTGCCGGGCGCTTTGCTGGCGGCGACGATCAGCGGCCGC
>JAICVT010000099.1 GCA_025935235.1 Ktedonobacterales bacterium
CAAACGCGCGGGCCGAGTGGCGACCAGCGCGCCGGGTTAGTCGGGCCAAAGACCGCGACGGTCGGCGCGCCGACGAGGCCTGCCAGATGCGAGACACCCGAATCGCAGCCGACATAGCCCGCGCAGCGCGCCAGCAGCGCCGCCAGCGTCGCTACCCGCAGGCCCAGCGCCTGCGAGACTTGCCCCAGACCCAGTCGCGCCAGCGCCGCCTGTGTCTCGCTCAGCGCCTGTGCATCGGCCTCGCCCGCCAGCAGCAGCGGATGATAGCCTGCATTGCGCGCCAGCCGCGCAACCTCGGCGAAGCGCTCGGCGGGCCAGCGTTTGCGCTGCGAGCCGCTGCCAGGATGCAGCGCCACGACGCGCGCGGGCAGCCGCAGCGCGCGCCAGAGCGTCTCCGCCTGGGCGATGTCTGCGGCGGGCGGCTGGAGCCTCGGCGTGATGCGCGTCAGCGCCGCGAGCGATATGGATGACTCCGGCGCGATCCCCAGCGGGCGCAGGGTCCTGGCCAGCCAGGCAGCGACGTGTACCGGTCCGCCGCTCTCCCTGTCGTCCGGCGGTGGCTGCGCGGGCGCGATGATCACCTGCCCTGCTCCGAGCGTTCTGAGCGTGCGCGCAATCGCGCCCGACCCGTCAGGCGCCCAGACGATGACGACATCCGCCTGGGCCAGCGCTGCCCGCGCGCGTGGCGTCAGCGGCGACGTGTCGGCCTGGCTGGCGAAGAGGACGCCCCAGTCGGGCAGGTCCCACGGCCAGGCGCAGTCGGCCAGACCGCTGGCCAGCGCCAGTGGCAGCGTATCGGCGCGAGCGATCAAGGTAAGTTGGGCGCCAGGCGCCCAGCGCTGCAGCAGCGCCAGCGCAGGCGCCGTCAGCAGGGTGTCGCCCAGCGCGCCTGGCCGCACGACGGTGATCTGGCGCGCAGCCTCGGTGGGCGCATTCACCATCAGTTTCACCCTCCGCTCCCGTCTGCGCTGCGCAATTCGTTGCACATACTGAACATCCTGATACAATGGCATCATTATCGTAGGCTTGGCCTACAGTGGCCAGTGGGGGAAACGCGCATGGGTCAGGGACAACGGCGATTCAGGCTTGCGCCGCTCCTCCTTGTGTTGGCGATCATGCTGGGTGGATGCGACAGCTCGTTCTGGGCGTCCTCGCCGCACCCGCAGCCGATTGGGCCGGGGTGCCCAGCGTGGACAGCGCCGACCAACCCGCCAACCATCGCGCCCACCACGGCGACCGATCCGGCGGCGATAGCGGCCTCGAACGAGCAGATCATCAGCCAGACACAGCGCCCGGTGCGCGACCTCTACACGCTGACGCAGCGCCTCATCAATCATCAACCAGGCCACATCGCTTGCCAGGCGACCAAGGCGCCGCTCGATGAGCAAGTGGGCGCGGAGCAGCAGTTCTGGGTCATCAATCCGAACCAGTCGGGCTATCACCAGATCAGCGCGCGGCTCGACTACGTGACGCCGCACCTCTATGTCTACGTGCAGGACGGCGCCAGCGTGAACTACCTCGCACTCAAGCAATCGGCTGACCGCTTCGAGGCGCAGACTTACGACCGCGACCGCGCCGCATTTGGCGATCAGTGGAACCTCGGCCCTGACCACCAGGCGCGCATCACCCTGCTCAATGCGACCAACCTGGGGCCAGTCGGCGGCTACTTCTCCTCTGCGGACGAGTATCCGACGGCGATCAATCCCTACTCGAACGCGCGCCAGATGATCTACCTGAACCTCACTGGCGGGGCCACGCCGGGCAACGCCTATTACGACGCCACGCTGGCGCACGAGTTTCAGCATATGATCCACTGGTGGGCGCGCCCAGGTGATCCCTCGTGGGTGAACGAAGGCATGTCGGTGCTGGCCCAGCGGCTCAACGGCCTGCCAACCGACGGGCTGGAGCGCGCGTATTTCAACGCGCCGCAGACGCCACTGGTCAACGGCTGGACCGATGATGCGCATGCCAACCTGCCGCGCTATGGCGCAGGCTTCGCCTTCATGGATTACTTCTATGAGCGCTACGGTGGCGACGCCGCCCTGCGCGCGCTGATGGCGAGCAACGCCCAGGTTCCTCAGGCGTTCGATCAGGCGCTGGCGCGGCTACACTCGCACGACCGCTTCGACGACGTGTATGCGAAGTTCCTGGTGGCGAATCTGCTGAATGACCCCACCATCGCGGGCGGCGCCTACTCCTATCAGGCGTTCCCAGGCGAGCGGGCGCATGTCTCCACGGTCAATCGCTATCCCTACACCCTGGCCACCGGATCGCTGGCGCAATATGCCGCCGCCTACTATGACTTCCGCTCGCCAGCCAGCATGGGCGACACGCCGCTGACGCTCAACCTCGATTTCTCCGGCGCGCCGATGACCACTGCCATTCCCAATACTCCCTATGGGGCGGACCAGACAGAATGGTGGAGCAATAGCGGCGACAACATGGACTCCACGCTGACGCGCACCGTGGACCTGACCAGCGTGACGACTGGCCCGATCCAGATGACCTTCGACGCCTGGTACAACCTGGAGCCGGGCTTCGACTACACCTATGTCGAGGCCTCGGTGGATGGCGGCGCCACCTGGGCGGCGCTGCCGACGAGCACGGCGACTACTGCTAACCCAAACGGCGAGAATGACGGCGATGGCATGACGGGGGTGAGCGGCGGTGGCGCGCAGCCACAGTGGACGCCTGAAACGGTGGACCTGAGCGCATATGCTGGAACCAAGCTGCGCCTACGCTTCGAGACGGTAACGGACGACGCGGTGCATGATGCGGGCTTTGCGCTCGACTCGCTGAGCATCCCTGCGATCAGCTATACGAGCGAGGCCCCCACGGATAGCGGCTGGACCGCCAACGGTTGGACACGCACAAACAATACGCTGCCACAGCAGTGGCTCGTGCAGGCGGTCGTCTACCACCCCGGCGGCAAAGCGCCTTCCATCCAGCAAGTGACAGTGGATGCCATGACGGGGCAGGCGTCGGCGACCTTCCTCAGCTTCGGCGGCGACATCAGCCATGTCACGCTGATCGTCTCGCCGGTAGCTCCTACGACCTACACGGTCGCGCCCTACCAGCTCACCGTCTCGCTGAACTGAGCGAACGTCGCGCCAGACCTCACCCCCAGCCCCGCTCCTGCGAGGAGAGGGGAGCAGGTAGAATTCCCCTCGCCTTGCGGGGACAGAAGTGAGGTCGCGCCCGCTCTCAGCGCGTCAGGGCGCCCGCGAGGACGATTGGCCCGGTGGGGCCAGGGCTGCCACTCGCTGGCTCTGGTGTCACGGCCACCGTATCGTAGTCGCGCAGCGGTCCGCTCACCCGCACGATGCTGAGGCCGCGCCCACGCCGATCAATGTTGAAGAGTGTGTTGGGAACCGGCTGACCATTGCGCAGCAGCCAGACCTGATAGGCGCGTCCTGCTCCGGGCGCATGCAGGCCGCTCGCCAGCAACACCGCCGCATCGCGCCGTGGGCTGGCGATCAGGCGGGCGGAGGCGTCGGGCGCATCCGGCGTGCCAGCGACCGGGAAGACGACGGACTGCGGGTCGAGCATCAGGTCGCGCAGGGTCTGGTCGGTCTCCTGATCGGCGCCAGCGTCGCCAAATGCAGCGCGCCAGGCCCGTACGATGGGATTCGACGAGCGCGGCGCGCCGTGAGGCGTCCCCAGCGGAGGGGCTGGTGTCACCTCCTGCTCGGTCGCCTCGGCAGCCTCAGTGGCATCGGCTTGCAATGCTCGGACATGCGCCAGCAGCCGCTCGCGCACCTGCGCAGGCGCGCTGCGCGGTGGGGCCGCCAGCAGCAACTCATCGCCAACGCGCGCGTTCAGCCGCGCCTCAGCGCTGCACGATTCACAGTGCGCCAGGTGTCGCTCGATGGCGTCCACCTGATCGGGTTCGAGCGCGCCGAGCGTGTAGGCAGGGATGAGGTCTGTCACATGTGGCTCTTGCATCGGTTCTCAGTTCACCTCATCTATGCCCGCCGCCAGCAGCGCATCGCGCAGGCGTTGCATGCCGATACGAATACGGCTCTTCACTGTACCAAGCGGATCACCAGTCGCAGCGGCGATCTCCGCCTGTGTCAAACCGTCAAAAAAGGCCAGCTCAATGGCCTGACGCTGCGGCGCGGGAAGCTGGCTCAGCGCCGCGCGAATGGCGACTGCGCGCTCCGTCAGCCAGGCCACCATCGCCGGATCGCCTTGCTGATCGTGGTCTTCGATGCCGCCGGACTCCACCTCCCAGTCGGCCTCGAAGGCGATCACCGGTCGGCTAGCGCGTCGGCGCACCTCGTTCAGCGAGAGGTTGTGCGCGATACGCAGCAGCCACGCGCTGACGCGCCCCCGCCCTGGCTCGAAGCTTGCCGCGCGCTTCCACAGCCGAACGAAGACCTCCTGTGTCAGCTCCTCCGCCGCGCCCTGATCGCGGGTTACGCGCATGCAGAGCGCATAGACGGCTCGCTGATAGCGATCATAGATCGTGCCCAGCGCCTCGACATCTCCCTCAGCAATCAGCGCGAGGAGTTCGGCGTCTTCAAAGTCTTGCCCAGTCAGAGGACATTCTCCCGCATACAGAGATACACGCGACTGTTACGAAGCGATGAACCAGGCGATGAGCTACGCGGAGTGATGGCCAGGCGCCCAGGCGCGCCAGACGCCGTCACACTGCGACCCGGCTGTTTCTGCCCTCGCTCGTAGTGTACCATCTACACACCGCACGCCATAGTCGCTGTCGCGCTCACCAGTTCTCGGCCATCGCCGCGCGACGACCGCGAAGAGTACGCGCATCTACTGAGAACTTGCTGTGTGCTTGTGTACGAAAGCATGCTATAGTGCTTCATATGTCCATGGCCAATGGATGGGCCAGGAGCAGAGGATGTTCACTCACACGACCCGCTCGCCGAGAAACCTTTCACCTTGTGGGATTGATCTGCTAGTTCATTGGCGTCACAGCGTCCAGGGATAGCTCTGCTCGTGGCTGCGCCTCACGCTCTGTGGCGTTCCAGTCTCAGGAGCTTGCCGTATGTCATGGATTCTGGTTGTAGACGATGATGTATCTACCCGCGACACGGTGCGCTTTGTGCTCGAAGACGCCGGCTATCATGTGCTAGAGGCTGCGGACGGACACGCAGCGCTTGCGATCCTGACAGAGGCCGCGGCGCCGCTGGTTGCGCTGATCGACCTGCTGATGCCCGGCATGGACGGTGTGGACTTGTTGCGCTCGATCCTGGCCGATGCGCGTTTGGCCACGCGCCACCGCTACATCGGCATGACGGCGGCGGTCGGCCCGGTGACGCCACAGGCTGAGGCGCTGCTCGCCCAACTGCACGGCGCCTTCCTGGAGAAACCCTTTGGCATCGATACCTTGCTCGAAGCCGCCGCGCAGGCCTGCGATTCGCTCTCGGCGTCCGATCCGCCGACCACCACCCAGGGCAGCGCGAATCCACCTACGCCTACCGGGCAGTAGCTTGCGGACGATGGTGGCGCACAACTCGCTGCGCACGCCTCACCACGATGCGCTATGCTTGTAGTGAGGCGACGCCACTGCGCCTGAGTGGCGCGCCAGACCGCCGCTGATCAGTGCGCGTGGACGCCGAGCAGGAGAGAGCAGCCAGATGGATTCGCAGTCACATCCCCCAGCGCAGACCTTCAATCCGTACATCGGCGCATTCTTCGCAGTGGCTGGGATCGTGGCGCTCACAACAGGCTCCTATATCATCGGCGGCGCGTTTCTCAGCGTTGGCGCGGCGTTTCTCGTCTACTGGCGCGATGTTCGCCCCTGGGCGGAGATACCGCGTGGCAAGCGGCTCGCCTTTCTGGGGCTGATCCTGCTCGGCGGCGTGTTTCTCGTCGCAGCGCTGGTCTTGACGGCGGGTGGGTGAGCGCTCTTGCGCGCGCTTCCGCCGCTCTGCTATGCTGGCCGTTGGGCGCCCGCTCGGTTTGGACCACTGGATGAGGGCGACCCAGCAGGCGCTAAGCGAGGCTGAGAAATGCACAGGAGGTTGGTGGGATGGCGCACGACGACGGGACGCCTGCGCAGCAGCCTGACCCCACTGACCGCGAACAGAACCAGAGCGCCGAGCCGACCGTTGAGCCGACCGTCGAGCCAGATGCGCTCACCCCACGCCACCCTGGCGCGACAGGCTGGCTACGTGGCGCGTTGGCGCGCTTGCCGTCGGGCGCCAGGCCGCTGCCCGATGACGCCGATGCGCTGGACACGTTGACTCCGCTGGCTACGCTGGCGTCGTCTGCGCCACGCGATCCACTCAGCCGGGCGACGCGCGCCGGAGAGGTCATCGTGGCGCTGGCTCCGGGCGCGCCCAGTGGGGTCATCGCGCCAGAGGGTGCGCCACGGGTCGCGCGGGTGATCGGGCGTGACGAGGAGCTAGATCAGGCGCTCGCGGCGCTGGCGGCGGGCGCCTCGCTTTGCGTGCATAGCCAGGGCATGCCGGGCGTGGGCAAGACGATCTTCGCCGTGGAGGTGGCGTCGCGCGCGGCAGAGCGCAGAGTCTTCGCTGGCGGCGCCGCGTGGATCTCCTGCGAATCGCTCAGCGGCGACAGTGGGCTGGCCGAGATCATCACGCGGGTGGCGCGCGGGCTGCGCGAGGAGCGGGCGCTCGCCGCGCTCGATCCTGACACGCGCCAGGCCGAACTGATCGCTGGATTGCGCGTGGCCAGCCGCCCACCCACGCTGCTCGCGCTGGATAATGTCGAGCCAACGCTCGATGTCGCCGCGCTGCTCGACACGCTGGTCGGCGGCTATGTCGCCATCCTGCTGACCACACGCCAGGCGATTGGCGATGAGCGCCTTACCGCGTTTGCGCTCGCGCCACTCTCCGCCAACTTCGCCGAACGCCTCTTTGCTGAGCGACTGCGGCTGCGCGACGCGCAACGGCCACAGCCAGATGAGGCGCCGCTCGTGGCACAGGTGGCGGCGGCGCTGGGCGGGCTGCCGCTCTGGATTGATCTGGCGGCGGCGATGGCAGGCGTCTACGGGACACCGCTCGATGCGCTGCTGGCGGAGACGCAGGCCGATGGCGCGAAAGGCGCGGCGGGCGGGCTGCGCCTGCGGATTGATCGGCTCTGGCTGGCGCTCTCAGCCGAGCAGCGGCGCACGCTGGTTGGCCTGACGCTGGTGGATGGCGCGACCTTCCCGCGCGCAGTGGCGCTGGCGGTGGCGCGTGTCGCCATCGCAGACCCTGCTGAAGGCGCGGCGCCCGAACTGGCTCCTATCCCGGTGGATACGGCAGAAGCGTGGCGCTGGCAGGCGGCGCAAGCGCTCGATGCGCTGATCGGCCTGGGCATCGTCGAGGCGATGGCCGCTGGCCGCCTGCGGCTGCATCCACAGGCGCGCCAGCGACTCGCTCCGCGCCTGGCTGAGCTGGACGGCGCCACACAGGATGCGCTGGGGCTGGCGATGGCCGAGTGGTGGCTGACCTATGCGCGCGATCATAGCGGCTATGAGGGGATGGCCGGGCTGGAAGCCGAGGCAGCCGGGCTGATGGGCGCGCTGACCTGGGCGCACGCGCATGGTCACGCGCGCCTGACCCTCGATCTGGCGGAGTCGCTGGGCGAGGCCTGGCGGGCGCATGGTCGCCGCGATGAGGCGCTACGCATCGCCACGTGGGCGGCGGAGGCGGCGGAGATGGAGGGCCAGCCACGCGAGCGGCACTGGGCGCGCTATCAGCTCGCCGTGGCGCAGACCGAGGCAGGGCGACTCTCTCAGGCGCTGGCGGGCTTTGCGGAGGCGTTGCGTCTGGCGCGCGAGCTGGATGATCGGCTGGCGATTCGCGATGGCGCGCATGCATTGGCGGCGCTGGCGGCGCGCACGGGCGATACTGCGCAGGCGCGCGTCGGCTTCGCTGAGGCGCTGGAACTGGCGCGCGCGATGGATGACTCCGCCGCAATCCGCGATGAGCTACATGGGCTAGCGATTCTCGATGCGCAGGCGGGGCTGCTCGACGCCGCGCGCGCAGCGTATGGCGAGGCGCTCGACATCGCGCGCGCCCTGGCGGACCCGGCGGCGATCTGCCTGGAGCTGCAAGGGCTGGCGCTGGTAGAACTGCAGCAGGGCGCGCTGGAGCAGGCGCAGGCCGACTTCGTAGAGGCGCTGGAGCTGGCGCGCGAGTCAGGCGATCAGGACGCGCAAATGGATATCCTGTCGAACCTGGGCGCGCTCGATGCGCAGCGCGGCGAGGCTGACGACGCACGCGCTGCGCTGGAGCAGGCGCTGGCGCTGGCCGAGCAGCTACGCGACGCCCGGCGCGCCGCCCGCGCGCTGGTCTGGCTGGCCGAGGTGGAGGCTGCGAGCGGCGCCACGCCAGTCGCTAGCGAGCGTTTCGAGCAGGCGCGCGCGCTCTACGAGCGGCTGGGCGACGCCGAGGCTGCGCGCGTGACCGAGCGCATACGGGCGCTCGGCGATGCGTCGTAGCGGCGCGTTCCCGCTGTCGGCTGATGTCGTCGGCTGATGTCGTCGGCTGGCGCTTGTGCGGCAGGGCGCGCGATGATAGACTGGCGCACAGGCGCGGCGCAACCGCGATGCGCCACAGCGTGAGCGGAGGGAGTGGACGCATGGCGCAACATGATCGAAGCATGAAACTACGCAGCCGCGATGGCCACTTCGAGATGGCCGACTTCGAGTTGAAGCGCGTCGAGCAGGGCTATTGGATGTGGATCGAATGCAAATTCGATGGTCACAACGGCGGCCACTGGCTCGCGCCCGACCCCGACGTTGCAGACGCCGTGTGCGTGCTCTATGAGCCGCATCTCTGGGCGGACCCCGTCGTCGCCTTCGCCGCGCGTGACCGCTGGGAAGCCCAGCAAGAGCGCCGTGGATAGCACACGATGAATGCGCCCGACATGCTGCGCGGCGCGCTCGCCTCGCTCGCCGAAGACTATCCGCAGCCCGCGCTGGCGCAGGCCGCGTCGTCGCTCTCGACAGCCTATCGGGCGCAGGGCGGCGAGGCGGCGGCTCCCGGCGCGATACAATCGCCAGTGGCCGCCGCAGCCTATGCGCTGACCCGTCTGCCCGCCACCTGCGCGGCGCTGGAGGCCGTGCTGGCCGCGACACACCTGCGCCTGCCAGACTGGCGCCCCACCACATTGCTCGATGTCGGCGCTGGCACAGGCGCCTCGGTCTGGGCCGCGAGCGCAGTGTGGCCCTCGCTTGCGCATGCGACGCTGCTCGAACGCGACCAGCGCATGATCGCCGTGGGTCAGCGGTTGCTGGCGGAGGCGCCCACCGAGTGCGCAGTGGCCTGGCGGCAGGTGGACATCGCCGACAGCCGTGAGCGGCTGGCCAGCGCGCCTGTGGACCTGTGCATCAGCTCCTATGCGCTGAATGAGTTGCCCCACGCGGCGCGTCTGCCATTGGTGGCGCGACTGTGGGAAGTCTGCGGCGGCGCGCTGGCGCTGGTAGCTCCCGGCACGCCATCCGGATTCGCGGCCATCCGCGAGGCGCGCGCCTGGTTGATGGGCGCAGGGGCGCAGATCGTCGCGCCGTGTCCACATGCGGACGCCTGCCCGATGCAGCCGGGCGACTGGTGCCACTTCTCGCAGCGGCTTGCGCGCTCGCGGCTACATCGCCAGCTCAAGGGTGGCGATGCGCCCTACGAGGATGAGAAGTATGCGTATGTCGTGGCGGCGCGCGAGCCAGGCGCCCCTATCGCCGCCCGCGTCATACGCCATCCAGTCGTGCGGGCAGGGTATATCACGCTGGATGTCTGCGCGCCAGGTGGGCTGGCGCGCAGCGAGATCACGCGCAGCGACCGCGCGGATTGGCGCGCCGCCCGCGCAGTGCGCTGGGGATCGGCGCTGGCAAGGCTGCCAGCGAAAACACGCGCGTTGTAGCCGTTAGCTTGCAGCCAGTGCGGCCATGTCCGACACCGCCTGGCTGCTAATGCCGTGAGACGGCATGGCGCGCAGTTTGGCTCTCAGGCAAGCTGTGATAGAATAGGGCGACTGTATCATCACATGGCTGGTTGTGGGCACGCTGTTGGCGTGTCGCCCGCAGGTCTGCGGGGATCAACCGCGTGCGATTGCGTCTCATATGCGCAGATGATTGCGCACCCATCTCTCCCACTGATCGCTGTGCAGATCAGTCGTCGAGAACAGGAGTCATTATGGACCATCCTTACGATCCCCATGCCCCAGTTTCTCCAGAGGGAACAGATGGGGAGCAGACGCTCGAAGGCGCTACGCCGATTGAAGACGTGGCGACCCTCCCTGGAGGCGCAGGTGAGAGCGTGAGCGTAGCGCAGGTTGAGGCAGCCCAACCTGACCCATTCACCAGTGAAGTGTTTACTCCACCAGCGCCGTCGTTCGAGCCAGTCGCGCCGGTTCCCGCGCCCGTTGAGGCCGCCGCTGAGGCCGCGCCCGTCGCCGAGACGCCCGCTGAGGCTGCGCCCGCCGCTGAGATGCCCGCCGCCGAGGTCGCGCCCATCGCCGAGACCTCCACCGCCGAGGCGCCCGTTGCTGAGGCGCCCGTTGCTGAGGCGCCCGTTGCTGAGGTCGTCCCAACGGTCGGCGATCTGACGCCGACGTATCAGGCTATCAGCTTCGCGCCAGAAGATGCCGCTCCCTCGACATTTGAGGCGACCATAGAGCCTGCGACGGTCCCAGTCGTAGAGCCAGCCGCCTTCGACGCGCCCGCAAGAGAGACGCCCATCGCCGATGCTGCAGCAGACGAGGCGCCTGAGACAGTCGAGACCTCCGCCGCCGAAATACCCGCTGCCGAGACTCCCGCTGCCGAGACTCCCGCTGCCGAGACTCCCGCTGCCGAGACTCCCATAGCAGATGCTCCTGTTGCGGATGCTCCTGTTGCGGACACGCTCGTTGCTGAGGCGCCTGAAGCCGTCGAAGCTCCCGCCGCCGATGGATATGCCGCGTCGGAGGTGTCGGCAGCAGATGATCCAGCCGCCGCCTTTGAGATTCCGGCGGCAGCGGTGAGCGCCGTCGAAGCTCCCGCCGCCGATGGATATGCCACCGAGCCAGCCGCGATGGACGAGCCAGTCGCCGCTGAGGCGCCTGCGGCTGCTGAGCCAGCTATCGTCGTCGAGGCTGCCGAAGCGCCTGCCGTTGAGGAAAATGTCGAGTCCGAGGCGCCCGCGATGGACGAGCCAGCCGCCATCGAGGCGCCGACCATCGAGGCGTCTGAGGTGTCCGAGGCAACTGAGGCGCCCGCGCCAGCCGATCAGGCGGCTGAGGCGACCGAGATGTCCGAGGCGCCCGCGCTGGATGAGCCGGTCGCCGCCGTCGAGGCGCCAGCCGCCGATGCCCTTACGACGGAGGAGGCGCCTGCGCTAGATGAGCCGGTCGCCGTCGAGGCGTCTGAGGTCGCCGAGACGCCACAGGTCGTTGAGTCTCCAGCCTTCGAGGTAGCTGAATCTGCGGAGTCAATGGTGGCTGAAGCGCCCGCCAGCGAGGCTTCGGCATGGAGCGACGCCAGCGCGGCGCTTGCCAGCGAGGTCATCGCCGACGCGCCCGCCGACGGGTTCACCACAGATGCGCCTGCGGCGAGTGTGCCAGCGCCCACGCCGGAACCTGCGCCAACACCCGAGCCATCCATCGAACCAACGCCGGAGCCGACGACTGTGCCGACGCCAGAGCCAGGGCCAGCGCCGACGCCAGCGCCCGCTCCACAGCCGATGACGCCTGAGCCAGCGCCCGTGCCTGCGCCAGAGATCGAGCCGACGCCCGCCCCTGAGCCGAGGCCTGAGCCAACTCCCATTCCAGGGCCAGCGCCGGAGCCTACCCCTGCGCCTGCCCCCACGCCGACGCCAACGCCCGTCCCGGAACCGATGCCCACACCGGGAATCGTTGACCCACTGCCGACGCCCGTGACGGAGCCAGCGCCCGCCCCAACGTCCATTCCACAGCCAGAGGCAGACGTGGCCGAGACAAGCATGGCTGAGGCCGAAGCGCCCACCGCAGCGCCCACCGAAGCGCCCACCGAGGTGGCGACGCTGGTTGCGCCTGCTCCGGCGCACGTTGAGTCAGCGGTGGAGGAGCCGGTTGTCGCGGCGGCGCAGCTCGCGCCCACCGCTCCGCCTGCCGCGCCAGCGAACGCGCCTGTCGCTCCCTATCCGCCAGCGCCGGGGTATGCTGCGGGCTATGCGCCGATGGCGCCGATGGCGCCGATGGCGCCGATGGCGCCGATGGCGCCGACGGCGCCGATGATCGCGGCGCATCCCACCTCAACCCTGCCAGTGGTGATCGAGGCGATTGCAGGCCTCTTCGGCTTCTTCGGCATCGGCTGGCTGATGAGCGGCTTCACCAC
>JAICVT010000598.1 GCA_025935235.1 Ktedonobacterales bacterium
AGACGCAACGTCTCTCGCTTTCGCCTGCTAACGCGCGGGCGGGCGTTCCGTTCGTGGAATCAGACGGCGTCTCGGGATGTTCGGCTGGCGGTGGCTCACAGCGTGGGGATGCGCTCGATGACGCCGAGCAGCGCGGCCTGGCCCTGCGCGCGCACGCGGTCGCGCCAGCGCGGATGGCAGACGATGCGGATGCGGCGCTGGCGGCGCTCGTAGACGCCGAGGTCGTCGGCGCGCTGCCCGGTCGCCTCGGTCCAGGTCATTAGCGGGCGCATGCCCAGCGGCGGCGCGCTAAACGCCACCAGCGTCTCCATCTCCCACTTCTCCGGCTTGGGGATGTCCACCAACACCTCATACGGGCGCAGCTCCTCGCCCAGCGACTCGCCCAGCGCCGCCGCCAGCGCGATCTCGACGCGCCGCCGCTTGGCCTGATCCCAGAAGAGCGTATCGAGCAGTTGGTAGGGCTTGCCCGCCTGCGCGCTGACCTCCAGCGCCGTCTTGTAGGGTTGACGCGCGCGCAGCGCCTCCACCAGCGCGCGGGTGGCTTCGGGCTGCCCGGCGCCGCTCAGATAGGCCAGCAGCGAGGCGTCGTCGTGGTCGGGCAGCGCCTCCGGCGTGACGCTCCCCGCCAGCAGCGCCTCCTGTGTGGCGCGCAGCAGCATCGCCATCATTGCGCGATTGGTGTGGTGCCAGTAGACGTTGTCGAACATCTCCTGCCGCGCATGCAGCAGCGAATTGAGCGGGCTGATGCCCTTGTCGCTCACCCCCAGCCGCGGCGCGCCATCGGCCAGCAGCACGCGCATCGCGCCGAGCAGCCGCGAGACATCTACCCCGCCATACGGCACATTGCAGGCGCGGGCGTCGCGCGGCAGGTAGTCGAGCTTGTCCACATCCAGCGGGCCGCTCAGCAGGCGCACGAGCAGCACATCACTGGCGGGCAGCGCGGCGTCTTTGGGCGGATCAATCAGGTCGGCCACGCGGCCAGGGTTGAGGTCGTGGCGCTCCAGAGTCGCCGCCACCTCGCTGCCCTCGATGATGCGTCGCCCGACGCGCTCGTGCGGGATGATCGGCTGGCCCAGCTCCTCGATGGCGTGTGAGAAGGGATAGTGACCGATGTCGTGCAGCAGCGCGGCGGCCAGCGCGGTGCGCAGATCAGTCGGATCAACGCTGATGTGGCTGGCGGCGGTGTGCGGCTCGGCCAGATGGCGCGTGGCCAGCAGCGCGCGCAGCCCGCGCAGCATCAGAAAGTAGACGCCCAGGCTGTGCTCGAAGCGCGTGTGCGTGGCGCCCGGCCAGACGCGGTAGACGAAGCCGAGCTGCTTGACGCCTTGCAGCCGCCCAAACGCGGCGGTCGCCAGCAGATCGTGCTCCAGCGGGCTGAGCGGGATGAGGTCGTAGAGGCTGTCGCGGATGGCTCCGGTCGGCGCGGTATCGGGCAGCTCTGGCTCGGCGTGCGCGGCGGCTGGCCCCGTCCACAGGCTGGGCGCGGCGTCGCTGGCGGACGAATGAGCGGCGTCATTTGCTGCGCTGGCCGGGTTCGCCGCTGAGGCGCGACGCTGGACGCGGGATGATGAGGCGGATGAAGAACCTGATGACATAGCGGCCACAATATCCTCTGTTTAGCGGCTGGTCCTTCCCCCGCCAACGCGAGAGAGAGGAG
>JAICVT010000070.1 GCA_025935235.1 Ktedonobacterales bacterium
ACCGCTGGTGGTCGCGGCTGGCGCGGCGGCGCAGCCCACCAGCAGCGCGCACAGCCCAACCAGGCTGGCGAACAGGATTCCACGACGCATCTGATCTCCCCTTTCACGGAACCGGATCAGTACAGGATGATTGCAGCGGCGCCGCGCATAGGATGGGCGCCGCGTCGAATCTGGCGCAAGCGTACCAGCGCGGGCAAGCAAACTCAATGCGGCGCGTCACAGTTGGCTTGCCACGTCGGCGTTCAGGCATCGGCTGGCGCGCGTGGCTGGCGCCGAACATGCAGGAAACGATCCAGCGCGGAATCAGCCGCCGCGACCAAGGATCATCTGACGCAAGGAGAGAGCGCATGACCACCCACCATCAATCCCATTCGGACGCCGAACATCACGACGAACACTCGCGCTCGGCGCAGCGCGCCCACTGGGTCAACTCGCCCGACGAGCATGAGGAGCATCCTGGCCAGACGCTGGCCACCCGCTCGCACGAGGTGATCCAGCGCTGGGCGGAAGAGCGCAAAGCGACGCCCTCGACCGTTCCCGGCACAAGCCACGGAGCCGACGAGGGCGTCCTGCGCTTCAACTTCCCTGGCTACGGCGGCGACAAGCTCGAAGCGATTAGCTGGGATCAGTTCTTCAAGACCTTCGACGATCGCGACCTGATCTTCCTGTTCCAGGAGCACATGAAGGCTGGCAATCAGAGCAACTTCTTCCACCTGGAGCGCGCCGAGGGCGAGCACAAGCCTGAGCATAAGCACTGAGCGCCGCTCGGCTGGCGAATGAATCCGCGCCTGAGAGGTAGCTCCGCAAGGGCCTCCCAGGCGCGGATTCCACCGTCAGCGGGGGCTTCGGCTGCGACTTTTGTCGCTGCGCTGTCGCCAGTTCTTCTGGCAGGATGTATGCGGGCGAATGCGCCAACTCGCGCTATGCTCTGCCGTGTGCCACAATCAGGGAAAGAGGACAGGCAGACGCTCAGAGCCGCTGATCGTCTCTGGTAGCCACACCCAGCCAGTCATGGCGATTGCGCATAGTGAGGTTTCCGTGAGAGCAGTAGGACACGCCTGGCTGGAGTGGGTGCGGACGCTCTATCCGGGCTACTTCGCCTCGGTCATGGCGACGGGCATCGTCTCGGTGGCGCTGCTGCTCACCGGGGCGCTGCCGCTCTCCTATACGCTGTGGGGCATCGGCGGCGCGCTGCTGGTCTTCCTGGCGGTGGTCTACACTCTGCGCGCGCTGCGCTACCCGCGCGAGATGCGGCGCGACTTCTTCGATCCCAGCGTGGCGTTTGGCTTCTTCACCTTCATCGCCGCCGTCGGCGTCATCGCCACCCGCTCGGCGCTCGCCGACTGGGTGATCGTGCCGGGCGCCCTCACGCTGATCGCCGCTATCGCGTGGTTCATTCTGACCTACTGGACCTTCGCGATGCTGCTGATTACCAACACGCAGCCAATCGGCGAGGCGCTGAATGGCTCGTGGCTGATCGCCATTGTCGCCACCGAGTCGCTGGCCACCACCTGGGTGCTGCTGACCAACATCCAGCCCGCCCAGCGCGCCACGCTGCAACTGCTGGCCTACGCCTTCTGGACCTTCGGCGTGCTGCTCTACCTGATCTTCATCGCGCTCATCATGTATCGCTTCTTCTTCCTGAAGGTGCGGGCGAGCGACCTCAAGCCGCCCTACTGGATCAACATGGGCGCGATGGCCATCACCACCGTCGCAGGCGTGCGCATGCTCGATGTGAAGGAGCCGACCACGCTGCTCGTGACGCTGCGCCCGTACATCGAGGGCTTCACGGTCATGATGTGGGCGTGGGGGACGTGGTGGATCCCGCTGCTGATCGTCATCGGCATCTGGAAGTACGTCTTCGTGCGCGAGCCGATGCGCTATCATCCTTCATTGTGGAGCGTGGTCTTCCCACTGGGCATGTACGCGACCGCCGTGCAGTTGCTGACCCACATCCCCGGACTGGAGTTCCTGGCCGTCATCGGCCCCTACTGCACATGGATCGCCTTCGCGGCGTGGGCGCTGGTCGCGCTGGGCTGGCTGTGGTCGGCCTTCGCTACGTTGCGCGGGGCGCTGCGGGCGGGCGCGCTGGCCAGCGGCGCGGCGCCATCGGCGTTGGCTGGCTCGCAGGGGCAGCCCTCGGGCGAGCGGCGAGGCGCGCCGAGTCGCATCCCCTGACGTGATCTCAGACCGCTAAAGGCGAGGAACGGTTGCGCGGTGGAGCGCACTGAAGCGTACTGGAAGGAGAGGACGAGCATGAGTCAACAGGTGATCCCGGCGGAAGGACCAGCGCAAGGGCCCGCGCGGGCGACGGCTCAGCGCGACGCCGACGCCGAGCGCCGCGACCGCACGAGCCAGCGCGCCTGGGCGCTGGTGGCGGGCATCCTCGCCGCCGTGCTACTGGTGGCGCTAATCGCCATCGGGTCACGTGGATTCCACTGGTTCGATTCCGCGCTGATCGGCTATGCGGTCGGCTCTGTCTTCACCTTCGCCGCCGTGACCTACAAATACACCTTCTGGCTGATGCGCCCGCAGACGGGACGCTACTTCCGGCGCGGCTGGCAGCTCTTCTTCTCCGCCGAGAACTTCCGCAAGTACTTCATCCTGGTGCCGTCGGCCATCTTCAAAGGTATCCTGGCGCAGACCTTCATCCGCAAGCGCAGCTACTACCGCTGGATCATGCACCTGTGCATCTTCTGGGGCGTGATCCTCTCGCTGGCCATCACCTGGCCGCTGACCTTCGGCTGGCTGCGCTTCACGCAACCGCTCGACGGCAGCGGGCAGTACCGCATGTGGGTATTTGGCTTCCCGCTCTTCACCTTTGACCCCTACTCGGTCCTCGGCTTCGTGCTCTACCACGCGCTGGTCTTCACGGCGATCCTGCTGCTGATCGGGCTGGTGATGGCCTTCCACCGCCGCTTCCACGATCTCTACAGCATCACGACGCAGCGCTTTGGCTTCGACCTGGTTCCGCTGGCGCTGCTGGTCGCGATCGTCATCACGGGCCTTGCGCTGACCGCCGACAGCACGTTCTTCAATGGCGCCTTCTACTGGTTCATCTCGCTGACTCACCAGGCGATTGTCGTGTTGTGGCTGATCTCGCTGCCCTTTGGCAAGTTCTTCCACATCCTCGAGCGCCCGGCGACGGTCGGCATCGAGTTGTACTGGCGGGCCAGCGAAGACTCCACACCGCATCTCTGCCCGCGCTGTGGGGCGCCCTTCGCGCCCGCGCGCTTCATTCACGATCTGAAGCTGACGCTCGATGATATCGGCCAGGAGTATTTCGTGGCGGCCGCCGCGGACGGCGCCGCGCCGCCGCGCATGCCCTCGCGCGGACCCGCGCGCGTGATGGCGAAGCAGGCCGACATCGAGCGCCGGGCGACGATGCCGCATGAGATCTGGTGGCAGGACTTCTGCCCCGATTGCAAGCGCGTCATGCGCGGCGAGGCCAACATGGCCGCCCTCGGACGCGATGGCAACCAGTTCCTCTGAGAACCCAGTCAAACCCAGTCAAACCGAGCCTGCCGAGCCTGCCGAGCCTGCGACTCTGAGCGTCACGCCAGCTAGAAAGCGCCGACCCGATGAGTGTTGACAAGCGATTGTTCGAACCGGACCAGACCGATACCTACGATTTCCATTCGGCTAAGCCGACCAAATGGGAGTCGAACGAAGACATCGAACACTACGTGCCGACCCACTGCTGCTACTGTGGTGTGCAGTGCGGCATGTATCTGAAGGTGGACAACGGCAAGGTCGTGGGCGTCGAGCCACGCTATGACTTCCCACTAAACCAGGGCATGCTCTGCCCGAAAGGCGCCACCGCCTACCAGACGGTCAATCATCCCGACCGGCTGACTACCCCGCTGATGCGGCGCGGCGGCAAGAGCAGCCCGCTGGAGCCAGTGAGCTGGGATGAGGCGCTCGATACCATCGCGCGGCGCTTCCGCGAGCTTCAGGCGCAGCACGGCGCCGACTCGGTTGCCGTCTACAGCGGCTCCTCGATGACCAACGAGAAGTGCTACCTGATGGGCAAGTTCGCGCGCGTGGCGCTGGGGACGCGCCACTGCGACTACAATGGGCGACTCTGCATGTCGTCGGCCACGGGCGCCAACGAGCGCTCGCTGGGCATTGACCGCGCGTCGAATCCGGTCAGCGATAGCTTGCACGCCGATGTGATCTTCGCGATCGGCGCGAATGTTGGCGAGTGCTTCCCGATCGTGACGAGCTGGCTGTGGCGCGCGCGCGATCGTGGCGCCAAGCTGATCGTGGCCGACCCGCGCCAGACGCCGATCGCGCGGACGGCGGATATCTTCCTGCCGCTGCGCTCTGGTACTGACTCGGCCCTGCTCAACGCGATGCTGTGTGTCGTCATCCAGGAGGGGCTGGTGGATGAGGAGTTCATCCGCCAGCGCACGACCGGCTGGGAAGAGACGAAGGCGCTGGCGCTGCAATACACGCCTGAGAAGGTGGCCAAGGTCTGCGGGCTGAAGGCGGAGACAATCGTCGAGGCGGCGCGGCTCTATGGCAAGGCCAACGCGGCGCTGATCTACACGGCGCGCGGGCTGGAGCACCAGAGCAAGGGCGTGGATAACGGCGTGGCGTGCGCGAATCTGGCGCTGGCCACCGGCAACTTTGGCCGACCCGGCGCGGGCTACATGACGCTGACCGGCCAGGGCAACGGCCAGGGTGGCCGCGAGATGGGCCAGAAGGCCTCGCAGCTCCCCGGCGAGCGCGACATCGAGAATCCGGAGCATCGCGCCTATATCGCTTCGGTCTGGGGCGTGGACGAGAAAGACATCCCGCACGCGGGCCTGCCCGCCACGCTGATGATCCCGGCGATGCTGCGCGAGGAGATTCGCGCCTGCTTTATGATCTGCTCGAATCCGATGGTCTCGCTGCCCGATCAGCATACAGTAGAGAAGGCGCTGCGCGCGCTGGACCTCTTCGTTGTCTGCGACTTCTTCCTCTCGGAGACGGCGGCGCTGGCCGACATCGTGCTGCCAGGTAACACCTGGGCGGAGGATGAAGGCACCTCGACCTCGCTGGAGGGGCGCGTCATCAAGTACAACAAGGCGGTTGATCCGCCGGAGGGCGCGCGGCTCGACTGGGATATCGTCTGCGATCTGGCGCGGCGGCTCGGCAAAGGGCAGTATTTCCCCTACAAGGGTCAGCGCGACATCTTCGAGGAGGTGCGCATCGCCACGAAAGGCTCGCACTCCGACTACTATGGCATCACCTACGAGAAGATCGAGGCGCAGAATGGCGTCTTCTGGCCCTGCCGCACCGAAGACGACCCCGGCACGCCGCGGCTCTATGAGCAGCGCTTCGGCTTCGCGGATGGCCTGGCGCGCTTCCACCCGATCACCTATCTGCCGCCCGCCGAGGAGCCAGACGCGGAGTATCCGCTGGTGCTGACGACCGGGCGCGTGATCTACCACTACCTCTCGGGCAACCAGACCCGCCGCACGCCGTTCCTCTTCGAGATGGCGCCGTGTCCCTGGGTGGAGATCAACGAGGTGGCGGCCGCCGAGCGCGGCATCGCGGATGGCGACTGGGTGACGGTGCGCACCCGGCGCGGCGAAATGACGGCGCCCGCGCTGGTGGTGCGCTCGATTCGCCCGGATACGATCTTCATCCCCTACCACTACGGTAATGCGCAGGCCGCCAACATCCTGACCAATCCGGTGCTGGAGCCGATGAACAAGATTCCCGAATACAAGGTCTGCGCGGCGGCCATCGCGAAAGCGGCTGAGCCGCCAGCCTGGGCGGCGGGGCTGGACCCCGACCTGCTGAAGCAGGCGCGGCGCGGACGCCACGCGCTGCCCAGCGCGGGCGGTAAGGTCGGCCCGCGTGTGCAGTAGCGCGCGGTAGCGCGCGGGAGGGCGAACGGGGAAACGAGCGAGCGCGCTGAGGAGGCTCAGAGAGGATGAAGGCGTTATGGCTGTGAAACGGATCTTTCTCGACCCATCGCGGTGCATCGGCTGCCGCTCGTGTGTGTCGGCTTGCCGCGAGTGCGACACGCACAAGGGTCAGAGCATGATCTATATTGACTACATCAATCGCGACAACACGGTGGCGACGTCACCCTCACTCTGCATGCACTGCGAGGAGCCGGTCGCGCCATGCGCGCAGGTCTGCCCGGCGCAGGCAATCCTCATCAGCCCGGATGGTGTGGTGCAGCAGGCCGATGACTCGCGCTGCATCAACATCCGCAACTGCGTCTACGTCTGCCCGTTTGGCATCCCGAAGTTCGATACCAGCGGCTCGTACATGCGCAAGTGCAACCTCTGTTACGACCGCACGAGCCTGGGCAAGCCGCCGATGTGCTCCTCGGTCTGCCCGACGCAGGCGATCTTCTACGGGACGTATGAAGAGTTCATCCAGGCGGGGCGCGCGACACAGGGCGCCAAGCCGGTCAACGTCTTCTACTTCGGGCGGCAGCGCGTCCGCACGCGCAACTACGTGGTGATGCGCGAGGACGACGACGCGCTCGACCTGATGGCGCTGGCGGCGGAGGCCAGCCTGGGCCAGGTCGCCGCGACGCCGCCAGCGACGTTGGGCCAGCAGAGCGCGGGCTGGGAGGAAGCCGAGACGGCGGGCATCCCAGAGCGCTTCGCGCCACCGCAGCCGTGGGCGCCGCGGGTCGCGCCCGATGCGCCAACCACCCCCGTGCCTGAAAAGGATCCCGGTCGGCCAGCCGAGCCGGCGCAGACGCCGCCGCAGACGCCAGCGCCCTCGGAGCCTGTTCCCTCAGCGCCCTGAACGCGGGCTAGACGGAGATGACGCGGGCGCATGCGGGATAAGCAGTTGATGCAGGAGAGATGTCATGGCGAATAGATCGGGTGATGACGCGACGCCAGAGACGCGACCGGAGCTGCGACCGGAGCTGCGACCGGAGATGCGTGTGGGTGGGGAGGCGATGGCTGATGGTGGGCAGGAGTATACCCACCCGTCGGATGCGGGCGCGCCGCACTCGGCCTCGCAAGAGCAGCGCACGTACTCCTCGTGGCGGCTGATCCGGCGACGGCAGATTCGCCAGCAGTGGCAGGAAGAGTTTCCCTATCACTGGAGCGCCGATGATCTGGTGACGCGGCGCGATACGCTGCGCTTTCTGGTTAGTGGGACGGGCGCGCTGTTTCTGGCGAGCGCGGCGCTGGCCATCACTGGCGCGGTGCGCTCCTCGACCACGCAAAAGCTGCTGCCGATCGCGAAGGTGGGCGAGGTGCCGTTTGGAGGCTATAAGGTCTTCAACTATCCCGATAGCTTCGCCGACGGCATTTTGGTGAACTTGCCCAACAAGGGGCTGGTGGCCTATAGCGATGTCTGCACCCACCTGTCGTGCGCGGTCCTCTATCAGCCAGCGAAAGGTGAGTTCTACTGCCCCTGCCACGAGGGACGCTTCGACGCCGCGACCGGGCAGGTGCTGGGCGGGCCGCCAACACGCCCGCTGCCGACGATTCAGCTTTCCATCTCGGGGGATACGGTCTATGCTGTGCGGCAGGTGGAGCGATGAGTAACTCTATCTATGGTCCCACGCAGGATGATGGCTTGCCCGGAGCGAGCATGCCGAAAGACGATGATGGCTCGCTGAGCGAGCGCGGCGCGGCGCTGGGCGAGGCCGAGCGCCAGGTGATGCTCCGGCGGCGGAGCGCCAACCCGGACGACCCACCGACGCATCTGCCGCCACGCGACAAGCGCGGTGTGCGCCCGGGGCCAGATTTCCTGGGCGCGCAGGGGCGCACCGCCATTGTGCAGGGGCAGGTCTATCTGGTGGGCATCGTCCTGATCGCCCAACTCTTCCTCATCACCACTGCGCTCTTCGAGCTGCTCTCGGGGCGCGATACGCTGCTCTGGTGGATCGCGCTGGCGGCGCTGATCGGCTTCCTGATCTCGCTGCTGATCGCGATCTGGCCACGCGGCCGCGTCAAGGATTTCTGATGAGGACGCGACCTTGCCCCCCCAGCCCCTCTCCCGCAGGGCGGGGGCTAGCAGGAGTGATTACGTTGGATGTCCCGGAGCCACACTACTCGATCACGATCGAGTGGTGTGAAGAGGATCTCGCCTATGTGGTGATCTTACCTGAATGGGCGGAACTCTATGCCATGCCCGTCGCCAGTGGCAAGACATATCAAGACATATGAGGAGGCCGCGAGGCGCGGACGCAACGCGCTGGAAAACTACATCCGGTTCGCGCGCGAGGATGGGAAGCCATTGCCCACGCCGCGCACATTTGCGCATGCGACCAACTGAGAAGAGAGAAGTGAACATATGCCACATGCGAATACGCAGCTGAAGATCAAGCGGGTCTACGAGGAGCCAGCGCCAGAGGATGGCGAGCGCATCCTGATAGATCGCCTCTGGCCACGCGGGCTGAGCAAGGAGCATGCTCACGTTGACCTCTGGCTGAAGGATGTCGCGCCCAGCCGCGAGTTGCGGACGTGGTTTGGCCATGACCCGGCGAAGTACGACGAGTTCAAGCGGCGCTACGAGGCCGAGCTGGCCGAGGAGCCTGCGCGCTCGGCGCTAGCCACGCTGCGCGAGCATATCAAGCAGGGGCCAGTGACGCTGGTCTTTGCCGCGCACGATGTCGCGCACGCCAACGCCACCGTGCTGCGCGAGTTGCTCGGCGGCTGAACCTTACCCTCCGGCCTCCTCTCCCGCAGGGGGAGTGGAGCGGGCCAGCGCGGGCCAGAGTGTGATAGCCAGGATCAGCGCGAAGGTCAGCCCTAGCGGGCCAGAGATGCCGAAGAGCGCGGAGTCGAGCGCCGCGCCTGCGCTGGCGCCGTCAAGCAGCGGCTGCGCCAGCAGCGACCCCACGCGCAGCAGCGCGGCGGCATTGCCCAGCCACAGCATCGTCGTCACTAGCCGTGGCGAGCGGATGTGGCCGCCCGAGAAGCCCGGAATCATGCGGACGGAGACGCCCGCCAGCAGCAGCGCGATGAAGCCGACGGCGATGCTGTGGCGCGCGGCGTCGAGCGTGACGGGCGGCGAGGCGTTCAGCGCTATCGCCACGCCATCCACCACTAGCAGCGCCCCGGCGAGAAACGCCCAGAGATACGCCGAGATGATGAGCGCGACGTAGGGGCCGTAGCGCGCGCGCTCGTCGCTGATGTGGCGCGTGTAGTTGCGCGCGACCTGCTCAGGCGTGGGCGCCAGCTTGCGCACCTGCGCGGGCAGGCGTCCGCGCCGCGTCATCAGGCGGGTGACGATCACCAGGAAGCAGATCAGCGCGGCGCCCAGCAGCGCCAATCCCGCGCCATGCAGCCGCGCTAGTTCGGCGCCCTGCCCGGCGTCGCCGATCAGCGCCAGCGCCAGCCCCGCGCCATAGCCACAGGCGATGGGCCAGAGGATGCGCTGGGGAATGGATTCGAGGCCAGCGTAGAGCGGCAGCGCCCGCGCCGACATCGCCAGCGCCATCGGCGTGAGGAAGCCAAACAGGCCCAGCAGCACGCTCGCGTCGTCGGTCAACGGCGGAACGATGCCCCCGCCGCTGATCGGCTGCGCAGCCTGGATGGCGCCGACCAGATTGACCAGCGGCGCCAGCGTCAGGCTCAGCGCCACGCAGATCAGGAATGGCCAGACGCCCCACAGCGCCACCTTCGAGCGCAGCTTCGGCGCGCCCGGCCGCAGCGCCGTGCCAGCCATCAGCGTGACGGCCAGCCCCAGCCCGATCACCTCCAGCGCCGCGCTCACGATCAGCGCGATCCCCCAGAAGAGGCTGTCGGGCGCGAGTGTCAGCAGCGGCTGCGCCAGCCCACGCAGCAACAGTCCCGCGACCTCCGCGCCCAGCAGCCAGCGAACCATCTCCGGCCAGCGCAGCGGCGCGCCGCGCAGCCGCGGCAGAAAGTGGAAGGCGACGCCCAGCACGAATAGCCCCGCCCAGCCAAAGACCTGGATGCGCCCATGCGCCTGGGCTGTCGCCAGCCACCACGCGCCCAGCGGCAGGTGGAAGCCCAGCGAAACGCTGAGCACGCTGGCCAGCGCAAAGCCCGCCCCCACGCCCAGCAGCAGCGCAGAGCGCAGCAGCGGCGAGACTAGCGCGAACGGCTGCTGCCGGTCAGCGGGTCGCATGGCTCGCGCCACCACATCGCGCCAGGTCATCGGGGCGTCGGCTTCTGTCCGCGGCCAGGCCATCTCAAGCTCCTCCAGCGCCCCACAGGCGCTTCTCTGCGTCTCGCTCACTGTGTGAGCATACACGCTGCCAGCCGTACGATGCTGCGACCTTTCTCACCCGGCGGCTCGCCTGGCGCGGGACATTGCGTGGGCGGTTGCATGGCCGCATGACGTGAACCCGCGACCAACGGCAGTCGTAGTACAGTGCTGAAGAGACTGGTGAACGGGCCAAACGCTGTCGGCGGATTGACGAGCAAGGGGGAGTGCTGTGCGCCGGTTGAGCATCAACGCGATGGAGCAAACGAGCGCCGAGCCAGCGAGCGCCGCTGAGAACGCTGAAGGCGCCGAACCTGAAGTGGCGCCAGGGCGCGAGATCGTCAACCCGATCAGCGGCGAGCGCATCATCATTCGCCAGAGTGGCGCGCAGACGGGTGGTCGCCTGCTGGTCTTCGATCTCTATCTGCCACCCGGCGGCCATGTACCCGCGGGCCACGCCCACCCCATCCAGGAGGAGCGCTTCATTGTGGTGGCGGGCCAGATGCGCTTTCGGCTCGGCCGCCGGGCGTTCGTGGCGCAGCCCGGCGAGACGGTCATCATTCCGGTCGGCGTGGCGCACTGGTTCGGCGCCGCTGGTGGCGAGGCGGCTCGGGCGCGGGTCGAGGTGCGTCCGGCGCTGCGGATGCAGGAGCTGTTCGAGACGACTGAGGCGGTGAGTCAGGTTGCGGCTGGCGCTGGCGTCTCGCGTGTGGGCGCCTGGCTGGCGCGGCTGACCGGACTGGCGCAGGTCGCGCTCGACTACCAGCGCGAGGTGGCCGTGCCGCACATCCCAGCGTCGGTCGTGCGTGTGATGCTTGCTCCGCTGGCCTGGCTGGGGCGGCGCTCTCGCAACGCCGCGCGCCTGATTGCGCGGGGCAGCGAGCGCGAATAGAGGAGCGATGATGATGAGCCAGTGGCAGCCAGCGCCGGGCTGGGCCTCCGTCTTCTCGGAGCCGCGCATCATACGCGCCGCCCGCCCGCTGACCGATCGCTGGCGGCGCATGCCCGTGGCGCGGCGCAGCGCGACGCTGCTGGGCGTCAGCTTTCGCCCGCTGCAGGCCGAGGCGCTGGGGCTGGAGGTCGCGGCGACGCTGGATGCGCTGCTGGCCTATCCGTTTCAGCTCATCCGGCTGGGCGCCTACTGGAATCGCATCGAGACCGCGCCGGGCGTCTGGCGGTTCGACGCGCTCGACCGGCAGATGGACGCCGCCGAGCGGGCGGGCAAGCAGATCATCCTGGCCGTCGGCGCACTGAAGACGTTTGGCTATCCAGAGTTCTTCGCGCCTGCGCATCACCTGAAGACGCCGCTGCGCGAGGGCGCGCTCATCACGCCAGCCGCCTATCGTCCGCTGCTCGACGCCGCCACCGAATTCGTCGCGCGGGTCATCGCGCGCTATCGCGAGCGGCGCGGGGTGGTCGCATGGCAGGTGGAGCATGAGGCGGTTGATCCGCTGGGGATGGAACATTCCTGGCGGCTCGCGGAGGGATTCGTGCGCGCGGAGGTCGCGGCGGCGCGGGAGGCTGATTCGACACGCCCCATCATCCTGAATGGCTTTCTGCCGACTTCGCTGCCCGTGCGCGCCCAGCAGTGGAGCCGCACACGCGACCAGGGCGACTCGCTGGCGGTGGCGCGGCGGCTGGCCGACATCGTGGGGATCGACTATTATCCACGGCATGCGCTCTTGGGGCTAGGCGACCGCACGGTCTATCTGGATGGCAGCGCCAGCCTCACGCAGCGGCGCACGCGGCGCTGGGCGCGCGGCTGGGTGGCAGGCGCGGCGCCCGACGGCGAGCACAGGCGGCAGGTGATGATTACCGAGGGGCAGGCCGAGCCGTGGGAGACCGTGACAACGCCACCCAATCCCGCTGGAGGCGCTGGCGCGACGCGCGGCATGGCAAGCTGCCTGCCAGAGCATGTCATCGAGAACTACAACCAGTGCATGGCGTGGGCGCAGGCCGACGGACTCAGCCTCTACGCCTACCTCTTCTGGGGCGCGGAATACTGGCTGTTGCGCCAGCGGGGCGGCGATCCAAGCTACCTGCGAGCGTTCGCGCGCCTGCTGGAGCTGGCATGACGAGACGCCAGAGAGGATGTCATCATATGAAGGAGCGCCACGCAAGCGCGTGCGAGGTCATCGAGGCCACCTGCCGTGGTCTGGGCCCAGTCCGCGCAGGTGGACTTCGCGGCCCGAAGGGCCTCCCAGGCGCGAATTCATTCGCCAGCCACGCGGCGTCGCACGAAACAGCGGGCTATCGCGAACCAAATGGGGCGCGCGCATGGTTGAGGTAGAGCATCTCATCAAACGCTATCGTGGGGCGCAGCGCAACGCCGTGGACGACATCAGCTTCACGGTCGGCGCGGGCGAGTTCTTCGCGCTGCTCGGCCCCAATGGCGCGGGCAAGTCCACCACTGTCTCGATCCTCACGACGACGCTGGCGCTGACCTCGGGCCGCGTGCGGATCGCGGGCTGTGACCTGCGCGCCGACCCGGCCGCCGTACGCAAGCAGGTCGGCATCATTTTCCAGAATCCCAGCCTCGACATGAACCTCTCTGGCGAGGAGAATATCCGCCTGCACGCCATCATGTATGGCCTCTATCCCTATCGCCCCGCCTACCGGCTGATGCCCGCCAAATATCGCCAGCAGATCGGCGAGATCGCGGCGGTGCTGGGGATGGAGTCCGACATGTTCCGGCCCGTGCGCAAGCTCTCGGGTGGGATGCGTCGCAAGCTAGAGATCATGCGGGCGCTGCTGCACCGCCCCCAGGTATTGTTTCTGGATGAGCCAACGACTGGACTGGATGTCGCCAGCCGCCGCAGCCTGTGGGCCTACCTCTCGGAGATTCGCCAGCGGCAGGAGACGACCATCGTACTGACGACGCACTATCTGGAGGAAGCCGAGGCCGCCGACCGCATCCTGATCCTTGACCGTGGGCGCGTGGTGGCGCAAGGCTCGCCCGCGCAGATCAAGCAGCGGTTCGCGGGCGCGACGCTGACACTCGACGCCGCCGACCGCGACGCGCTGCGCAGCGAGCTGATCGGCCTGGGGGCGCCGTTCGAGGAACGCGATGGGTTTCACATCGCGCTGGATGGCGGCCTGACCGCGCATGAACTGGCGCGCGCGCTGAAGACGCCACTGACCGTCATCCAGACGCAGCAGGCCAGCCTCGAAGAGGTCTATCTGAGGATTCTCGCCGATGATCACGACGCATGAGGTCAACGCCATCGCCGCCATCGCCGCGCGCGACCTGAACAAGTTTCTGCGCGATGGCGCGCGCATCGTTGGCTCATTCATCCTGCCGTTTCTGCTCATCATCCTGCTAGGCGGCACGGCGCAGCTCAACCTGGGCAGCTCGGTGGGTTTCAACTTCACCGCCTTCACCTTCTCGGGCGTGCTGGGCATGACCGTCTTCCAGTCGTCGGCGCAGGGCATCGCCTCGCTGCTGGACGACCGCCAGAACGACTTCGCGCAGGAGATCTTCGTCTCGCCAGTCTCGCGCTACACGATCGTCTTTGGCAAGCTGCTCGGCGAGACGCTAGTGGCGCTGGCGCAGCTCGTGCCGCTGGTGGCGCTGGGACTGGCGCTGCACGTCTCGCTGACGCTGACCCAGCTCGCGCTGCTGATCCCCGTGGCGCTGGCCTCCTGCCTGGTGGGCGCGTCGTTCGGACTGCTGGCGATGGCGGCCATCAACACGCAGCAGGCCGCCAATCAGATCTTCAACTTCCTGCTGCTACCACAGTTTTTCCTGGCGGGCGTCTTCACGCCGATCAATGTGCTGCCGTGGTATCTGGACATCCTCTCGCGCCTCTCGCCGATGCGCTACATCGTTGATCTCTTCCGCAACGTCATGTACGCGGGCAGCCCGGACTACCACCGCGTGGTGCTGCTCGATCCGCTGACCAATACGCTGACGCTGGCGGCCATGTTCGCGGTCTTCATGGTCATCGGCACGGCGCTCTTCGTGCGCCGCGAAACGAACCGGTGAG
>JAICVT010000241.1 GCA_025935235.1 Ktedonobacterales bacterium
ACGAGGCGCGTAACGCATCACGCTCGCCTGCCAGGCAATCGCTAGTCGCCTGCCTGGCGGTCGGCTTGCGCTCGCATATTCTGATAATACACGCAGCGGGCGCGCAGCAAGCACCGTTCGCACTCTGGATTCTGAGGGTGGCAGATGCGCCGACCATGCTGAATCAGGTCCACATGCAGGGTGTGCCGCCACTCAGGAGGAATTTGCGCCTCCAGTTCGAGGTGCGCCGCCTCGGCTGTGACTTTTGGGCCAATCAGCCCCAGTCGGCGGGTCACGCGCCAGACATGCGTATCAACCGGAAAGGCCGGCCTGCCCAGCGAAAAGAGCAGCACGCAAGCCGCCGTCTTCGGCCCCACGCCGGGCAGCGCTTGCAGCGCCGCGCGCGCCTCATCCAGCGGGAGATCGCCGAGCCAGGACAGATCGAGCGTGCCATCACCCCGCTCGCCCAGCGCCCGCAGCACGCGCTGGATGCGCTCGGCCTTGATCCGCGCCAGCCCGCCGACCCGAATCTCGTCGGCGACCGCCTCGACTGGCGCATCGCGCACATCCGCCCAATCGGGGAACGCTTCTCGCAGCCGTGCATAGGCGCGCTCTGAGTTGAGATCGGAGGTGTGCTGCGAGAGGATCGTGGCGATCAGGCCGCCCAGCGCGTCGCCATCTGGCTCCCACGGCGGGACGCCCCACTGCTCCACCAGCCGCTCATACACCCAGCGGATGCGCTCATCCGGCTGCCGCGCATCGCGCCTATCCACTTCGTCCACACGCATCTCCACGCCTCGCTTTGTCTCCCCGCTGCTCGCGCCGCATCACTCTGAGGCATGATACAATGCCCGCTGGCGCCGTGGAGTGCGCCCTGTCAGCAGGACACCAGCAGGACAGCGGGAGACGGCGCGTGGACGACAGCGATCAGAGCGATCAGAGCGATCAGTTGACCAGCCAGCGCGTCAGCGCCTTCATCGCGGCGCTGGGGTCGAGCGCGCCCGCGCCTGGTGGCGGCGCCGCGAGCGCGCTGGTGGGAGCCCTGGCCGCCGCGCTGGCCGAGATGGTGGCGCGCTTCACCGTGGGCCGCGCGAAATACCGCACGGTCGAGCCACAGGCGCAGGGCATCCTCCAGCGCGTCGAGGAAGCGCGGACTGCGTTGCTGGCGCTGGTCGAGGCCGACGCGCGCGCCTTTCAGGTTGTCTCCGCCGCCTATGGACTGCCCAAAACCAGCGACGATGAGCGGCAGGCGCGCGACTCCGCCATCCAGGCGGCGCTGGCGCAGGCGATGCAGCCGCCGCTGGAGACGCTGCGCCACTCGCTCACGGTGATGACACTGGCACGCGAGATCGCCGAGATCGGCAACGTGACCGTGCTCTCTGACGCCGCCTGCGCCGCCACGATGGGCGAGGCCGCCGTCCGCGCGGCGGCGCTCAATGTGCTGGCGAACGTGGCGCTGATGACGGCCAGCGCGACCACAGAGGAAGCGCTGGCCGAGGCGCGCGCCGCCTGCGACGAGGCCGCCCGCCTGAGCCAGCGGACGCTCGGCGTGGTCTACCAGCGCATGGGCGCCGAGGGGTTGTAGCCGCGCGCCGAGGTGGGCGAGAGGAGGGCCACCGCATGCCAGCCAGAGTGCTCGATGGCCGCGCCATCGCCAGCGTCGTGCGCGCGGAGCTGCGCGCGTTGGCCAGCGACTACGCCGAGCGCCACGGTCGCCCCGCCGGGCTGGCGGTAATCTGCGTCGGCGCGCAGCCGGCCTCGGATGTCTACGTCCGCCAGCTCTTGCGCGAGGCGGCCAGCATCGGCGTGCGCGGCTCGCTCGTGACGCTGGCCGAAGACATCGAGAACGCGGCGCTGCGGGCGGGCATCGAGGCGGTCAACGACGATGACGAGACGCAGGGGCTGCTGGTGCAGATGCCGCTGCCGCCCCAGCTGGAGCCGCGCGTGGTCGCCGAGGCGGTCAACCCGCGCAAGGATGTGGACGGCATCAGCATGCGCAGCGCGGGCAATCTGTTTCTGCGCTATCCCAGCTTCGTGCCTGCCACCTGCGCGGCGGTGGTCGAGTTGCTCGACCGCTACGATATCCCGCTGGCCGGGCAGCGCGTCACGATCATTGGCGCCAGCAACACGGTCGGCAAGCCGCTGGCCTTCATGCTGCTGGCGCGCGACGCCACTATCAGCGTCTGCCACATCCACACGCGCGACCTTGCCCACTGGACACGCCAGGCCGACATCGTCATCGCCGCCGCGGGCAAAGCGGGCCTGGTCACCGAGCAGATGATTCGCCCGGGCGCGACGGTGGTGGATGTCGGCATCAACGTGCTGCCCGGCGGCGCGATTGTCGGCGATGTCGCCTTCGAGCGCGTGGCGACCGTGGCGGCCGCACTCTCGCCCGTGCCCGGCGGCGTCGGCCCGCTGACACCGCTGATGGCGCTGAGGCAGATGCTGCTGGAGCCGCATCTCTGAACCACCACCACCCAATAGCTCCCCTCTCTCGCAACGCGGGGGAGGGGCTAAGGTGAAGGCAGCCGGCCCTGAATAAGTCCTAATAGGCGAGCGCGAGGACAGCCATATCGTGTACTCTACACCTGATACCGTGTGGCGCTGTCTCTCCGCACGAGGACCGGAGGTCTTGTCCCGATGCGACGCATGCGTTCGCTCCAACTCGACGTTTTCACCAGCGAACCGTTCCACGGCAACCAGCTTGCCGTCTTCTTTGACGCCGATCAGATCACGCCAGACGAGATGCAGGCCGTCGCCCGCGAAATGAACTTTTCGGAGTGCGTGTTCGTGCTCTCCGCGACCGACCCCGCAGCCCACACGCGGCTGCGCATCTTCACGCCCAAGGTGGAGCTGCCCTTCGCCGGGCATCCGGTGATCGGCGCGACCTTCGCGCTGGCCGCGACCGGGCGCATCTCGCCCGACACCACGTCGCCGATATTGCTCGAGACCGGCGTCGGCTTGATGCCCATCGAGTTGCTCTTCGCCGATGCGCGACTGAGCTTCGCCTGGATGCGCCAGCCGATTCCGGCCTTCGAGCCGTGGAGCGGCGACCGCGCGGCGCTGGCCGCCAGCCTGGGCATCGCCGCCAGCGACTTGAGCGCTGACCTGCCGATCGAGTTTGGCTCGGCGGGCGTGCCGTTTCTCTTCATCCCATTGGCAAGCGCCGACGCGCTCGACCGGGCGCGCTCCAGCCCCGACCTGCCCGCCGCGCTGGCTCCCGCTGACCCGCGCACAGGCGCCTATCTCTTTACGCCGCCCAGCGTCTCGGGCGCCTCGCAGGTTAATGCGCGCATGTTCGCGCAGGAGTTCGGCGTGATCGAGGATCCCGCCACGGGCAGCGCGGCGGGTCCATGCGGCGCGTATCTCGTGCGCCACCACCTGGTCGCGCTGGAAGACGAGCGCGCCTACATCAGCATCACCCAGGGAGAGGCGATGGGTCGCCCCAGCCGCGTGCGCGTCACCATCGAGCGGCGCGAGGATGCGATCACCGAGGTGCGCGTCGGCGGTGAGGCGGTCGTGGTGGCGCGCGGCGAGTTCCTGCTGCCCGACCAGCTCACCGACGCCGACTGACCTGGCTCGCCATTCACTCGCCATTCAAGAGAGGAGTTCGCGTGCGGATCACCGACGCGCTGGCCGCGATTCCGGCGTTGGAGGTCACTGGCCCGACGGACGGTGACGTGACCTCCATCACCTACAACTCCGCCGAGGTTCAGCCCGGCGCCTGCTTTGTCGCCATCCGCGGCAAGTGGCGCGATGGCCATGCCTACATCGCGGATGCGCTGGCGCGTGGCGCGCGGATGATCGTCGGCGTGGACGCGGCGCCTGCCGATCTGCCGCCGGATCGCCTCTATGCGCGGGTGGCGGATTCGCGCCGCGAGCTGGGCGCGCTGGCCGCCGCGCTGGCGGGCCATCCCTCCGCGCGGCTGGCGGTTGTCGGCGTCACCGGCACCGACGGCAAGACCACCACCACCAACCTGATTGACGCCATACTGGAAGCAGGCGGTATCCAATGTGGCCTGATGAGCACGGTGGACTTCAAGGCGGGTGGCGTGCGCGAGCAAAACAACTCACGCTTCACCACGCTTGAAGCGCCTGAGGTGCAGCAGCTGCTCGCGCGCATCGTCGAGTCTGGCGCGCAATGCGCCGTGCTGGAGACGACATCCAGCGGGCTGGCGCTCTACCGCGTACACGGCGTGGCATACGATGTGGCTGTCGTGACCAACATCACCTCCGAGCATCTGGAGCTGCACGGCACCAAGGAAGCCTACTGGCGCGCCAAGGCGATGCTCTGTGAGGCGATTGATCCAGCGGCCACGAAAGCGCTGCCGCAACAGCCGCCCAAAGCCTGTGTCCTGAACGCCGATGACAGCTCGTATACCTATCTGCGCGGATTCTGCGCGGCGCCGATCATCAGCTACTCGATGGAGCGGCCCGCCGACGTATCCGCCGAGCGCCTGGACCTGCGCGCCGATGGCTCGCGCTTCGATGTGCGCCTGCCCGATGGCGCGACGTTCACCGTCGAGACGCCGCTGGTCGCCGCCTACAACGTTGCTAACTGTCTCGCCGCTATCGCGGTAGGCTACCTGTTCCGCGTGTCGCCTGAGCGGATGGCGCGCGCGCTGGCGACGTTCCCTGGCGTGCCAGGGCGCATGGAGCGCATCGAGATGGGCCAGCCGTTTAGCGTGGTGGTGGACTACGCGCACACGGCGGACAGCCTGGAGAAAGTGCTGCGTGTGCTGCGCCCGCTGACGCGCGGGAACCTGATCGCCGTCTTTGGCTCAGCGGGTGACCGCGACCGCGTGAAGCGCCCGGCAATGGGCGCGGTAGCGGCGCGCCTCGCTGACTTCTCCGTCATCACCGATGAAGACCCACGCGAAGAAGACGCGGCCTCGATCCTGCGCGAGATCGCGGCGGGCGCGGAGCAGGCGGGCGCGAGCGAGGGCGAGCGGTTTCGCTGCATCGTCGGCAGGCGCGCGGGAATCGGCGCCGCCTTTGCGCGGGCAAGGGAGGGTGATACGGTGTTGCTCGCTGGCAAAGGCCATGAGCAGAGTCTCATCATCGGGAAGGAGAAGCTCCCGTGGGACGACCGGCGAGTGGCGCGCGAGGAGTTGAGCGCGCTCGGTTACACTGACGCTCCTCCAGCCACGAAAGCATAGGGATCCGCTAATGAATTGGTCGCTTGCTCAACATCCCTCCCAGCGGTCGTTACCTGCCAAAATTGGGTGGCGTTCTAAGTGGTATGGGGGCTGTCGGCTCAGGCCCTCGATGGCTGCGGAACGGTAGCGGGGAAGCATACATGGGAATTGGTTTCTTTCTGCTCGGCGCATTCGCCATCGCGCTCCTTGCCAGTGCGTTCTTCTGTCTGCTCGCGCTGGGCCTCTTCCCCTGGTTCCGCAGCGGTGAGCGCAAGCCCGGCGATTTCCGGCCCGATCAGTCCGCGGGCAGCGGCTCGTACCAGATCGAGGTGCGCCGGGGCCGCGCCAAGCCCAAAGTCGTGCGCGCGCGCTCAAGCGAGTTGCCGTTGGTGGGTGGTGTGGCGATGCTGCTAGGCATCATCCTCGCCTGCGTCGCCAGCGGCTTTTTTCTGGGACTCACTTCCGACCAGTGGATGTTGCTCGACATCCTGTTGCTGGTCACCGTTGGCTTTGGCGTCATCGGCTTCATTGACGACGCGCGCAAGGTCTACAGGGGCGTTGGCATCTCCGAAATCCAGAAGGGCATCGGCGTCGTGCTGGTCTCCGGCGCCGCCGCTGCGCTCCTCAATCGCCTCATCATCTCGAAGGATGTCACGACCCGGCTGGCCTATCCTCCCTATAACCAGGCGCCGCTGATTGGCACGCTGCTCGTGAAGCAGCCGCACGCCTGGCTGGTCTTCTTCATCATTATGACCATCGTCGTCGCCAGCTCCACCGCGCTGGCCGTGGACTTCAGCGATGGCGTGGATGGCCTGGCGGGCGGACTGCTCTTCAGCGCCAGCCTGGCCTACGCCGCCATCCTGCTGGATGAAGGCGGCCCGCAGCGACTGCCGCTGGTGATCGGCGCGCTGGCTTTGGCGGGCGCGGCGCTGGGCTATCTGCCCTTCAACTGGCCGTCATCATGGCGCGGCGGCCAGAATCCGCGCGGCAAGCGCTGGGCCAAGCTCATCATGGGCGACACCGGCTCGCTGGCGCTGGGCGGCATGCTGGCCGTCATCGCCATCGTGGGCCGCCAGGAGCTGTTGCTGGTCATCATCGGCGGCGCGTTCGTGCTGGAGGGCCTCTCAGCCGTCATCTCGGCGCGCATCCTGGTCAAATTCTTTCGCCGCTTCCTCTTTGTCGAGCGCTTTGGCGCCAGTCGCGGTTTCCCGCACACCGAGTTCCCGCTGCCGTTCCTGGCTACACCGATGCACCACCACTACGACCTGTTGACGGTGGACAAGAAGCGGCTGGTCTATGGCGCGTGGCTGCTGGGCGCGGGCCTGGCGGTGCTGGGTGTCGCGACCGCCGTCGGCCCCTTTACCTGGGAGCGCTATCTTGGCCGTCTGGTCGCGCTGGCGGTGCTGCTTGCGGTATGGCAGTCTGGCCCGTGGACCAAAGCCTTCTTCATCGGGCTGGAGCCGCTGAATACCGTGCAGCCCTCGGCTCCCCGCCGCCTGATCCTCTGCCACGGCGCGCCGTTCCGCCTGGCTGGCATGCCGCTCTACCGGCGCATTGATATCGCCAACATCACCGAGCAGGCGCTGCGCGAGCCGTCAGAGAAGCTGCTGCTCTGGCAGCGGCT
>JAICVT010000427.1 GCA_025935235.1 Ktedonobacterales bacterium
CAGCCGCACTGCTCCATCGCGCTGCTCACCATCACCGATGGCCAGCCCAGCGCCGAGATCATCGCGCTGCCGCTGCCCCCTCGCTGAGCCGCGGAAAATGGCGCCAGTGGGTGAAAATCGCTCCTTCGGCTCCC
Source organism: Ktedonobacterales bacterium (assembly GCA_025935235.1). Lineage (GTDB taxonomy): Bacteria > Chloroflexota > Ktedonobacteria > Ktedonobacterales > JADMIN01 > JAKAIY01. Next base: position 135 of record JAICVT010000427.1, read on the forward strand.
CTTCGCCCCGTGGGAAAGGACGCCAAGGGGTGAGATTCCTCCTCTTGCTCCCCCTCGCCCTGTGGGAAAGGGGGCTGGTGGGGTGAGGTCGCTCCCCCGCCAATCCGGCGCCAATCTGACTCCAATACCCCCTTGCGCTGCTTCATTTTCTCAGGTACGCTTGCCTGTGCATCGGCGAACGCATGCTCCTCCGCGTCGCCTCTGGATCAGGGAATCCGCATCGCAAGGATGAGGCGACGGTCGCTGCCACTTCGCCCGTGCCGCATAGCGTGATGTTTCGCGTAGCGCGGCGGTTCTCATCGGGGAGAACCAGGCTCAGAGAGCGAGCGAATTCGATGACGCACACCTCACGATGGAAGCAGTGGAAGCAGTGGACGCGGGCGCTGCGATGGCCAGCCCGCATCGTGATCATGCTGGTCGCTATCGTCGCCGTGGCCGCGACGCTGGTCGCGCATCAGACGCCGACCGCGCACGCGGCCAGCCTCCAGTATGACGAGTTCTGGAGTAACAGCTCCGCGACGGCCTTCGCGGCATGGAGTCCGAACGGCGTGGCGGCCAGCGCGAGTGGCAACGCGGTGAGCGTGCAACTGGCGCCCAGCCACAAAACGACGCTGACCTGCGCCTCGGGCGACATTGATGGCGGCGCCGCCAGCTTCGACAGCCGCTCGGGCCTGTGCGCTGGAACTGATCCGATGGCGCCGGGCAGCTATGGCAACGGGCTGAACTACTACAATGGCGGCTCGTTCTACTACGGCACGCTCCTCTCGCCGGTCCACACCACGGCGGCCCCGATCAATCATGTGATCGCCTCGTGGGACGCGACGACGCCCGCTGGAACCTGGATGGAGGTCCATGTGCGGGTCTTGCAGGGCAGCGGCTGGACACACTGGTACATCCTGCCGATCTGGGCCAGCGACTTCAGCACGATCCACCGGCACAGCGTCAACGGGCAGGGCGATACCGATGGCGGCGTGGCGACCGATACCTTCTTCACTAAGCCTGGGCAGGTCGCCTCGGCCTATCAACTCAGCCTGACACTCTTCACGACTTCGCCCAGCCTCAGCCCATCGGTGCGGGCGCTCGACGCCATCGCCTCCTACGACGCCTCGCAATACCAGTCCTTCCCAGCCGATCCCTCCGTCTGGGAAACCAATCTGCCCGTGCCGCAGCGCTCGCAGATGCTGCCGCAGTATCAGGGGCTGGGCTACGGTGGCGGCGGTGAGGTGTGGTGCAGCCCCACCTCGACCAGCATGGTGATGGCCTACTGGGCGAATGTGCTGGGACAACCCAACCTCAACCAGACCGTGCCAGCGGCAGCGCAGGGCACATATGACTTCGCCTATGGCGGCACAGGCAACTGGCCGTTCAACACCGCCTACGCCGCCAGCTATGGCCTGACCGGCTTCGTGACGCGCATGTCGAGCATGAGCCAGGTCGAACAGTGGATCAAGGCGGGCGTGCCAATCGTCATCAGCGTGGCCTTCAATAACGGGCAATTGCCGGGCGAGCCAGTCAAGAACTCGCCGGGACACCTGCTGGTGATTCGCGGCTTTACCAGCACGGGCGATGTCATCACCAACGACCCGGCGGCGGCCACCGACGCCCAGACGCAGATCGTCTACAACCGCTCGGACCTGGAGACGGTCTGGCAGTATGGCTCGAATGGTACGGCCTACGTCATCTATCCGCAGGGCTGGCAGGCGCCGACAGTGGATGTCGGCGGGAGCTGGTAGCGCGCCGCCGCCTCCCTCAACCCCTCCCCCGCTGTGCGGGAGAGGGGAGCGGGATCCTCGCGCCCTGGTGAAGCGGGCAGGGGGTGAAGGGCAAAACACGGCGCTGTGACTGATGGACACTGGAATCAAGACAAGGAGCGCAGATCATGCGGATGAAACGCGTGTTGTCATGCGCCGCCAGCCTGGCGCTGGCGACCACACTGATCGTCGGCATCGGCTCAGCGTCGTGGGGCGCCAGGCAGGCCCACGCCGCCGCTGGCGGTCCGCTCGCCGATGCCTTCGCGGCTGCGGCGCAGCAGAGTGGGGCGCCACAGTCGCTGCTAATGGCCATCTCCTACGCCGAGACGCACTGGAACGCGCATCTCGCCTCGAACGGCGCGAATGGCGACAGTGGCGCCACTGAGAGCGTCTACGGCCCGATGTCGCTGTATCTCGATCCAGATGGCACGGGCACGGTCGCCCAGGCGGCGGCTGATCTGGGCGTCAGCGTCGCGCAGGTCGAGCATGATCCCGCCACGAATATCGCCGGGGCGGCCGCTGTGCTGGTGGACGACAGCAAGACGACCAACAATGGCAATCAGCCGCCGTCCAGCGATGTGAATGATTGGTATGGCGCGGTGGCGAAGTATGTCGGCAGCGACCTGTATGAGCCAGCCAAGTGGTTCGCCGACAACGTCTACGCGCTCATGCAGAGCGGCGTCGCGGGCACAGCCTCCGATGGCGAGCGCCTCAGCATTCCGGCGCAGGCGGTCAACCCCGCGACCAGCCAGATCAACGTGCTGAACCTGACCCATCTGCAGCCGGGGCCGAGCGATTACCCCTACACCGACGAGTGGATTCCGTCAGGCGGCAAGCACTACGGCGCCTCAAACCGCCCCAAGAACGGGCTGTTCATCCAGTACATCGTGATCCACGATACCGAGGAGGACTATCCCGGCACGATTCGCACGTTCCGCAACCCCGGCGGCTGCTGCTCGGCCAACTACGTGGTGGACGGCGAGGCGGGCGGCGCGTATCCGACGGTGACGCAGCTCGTCCACAACAAGGACATCTCCTATCATGCCGGCAACTACTGGTTCAACCAGCACTCCATCGGCATCGAGCATGTCGGCTTCGCCGACGCGCCTGGCGGCTACTACACGCAGAAGCTGTATGACGCCTCGGCGCAGCTCGTCGCCTACCTGTGCGCGGTCTACAACATCCCGATTGACCGCGCGCACATCCTGGGGCATGGCTCCGTGCCAGGGCCGTCGCAGGTCTACGTCAACGGTATGCACTGGGACCCAGGTCCATTCTGGGATTGGGCATATTACCTCAACCGCGTGCGCTACTACTACAGCCAGTGGACCAGCGGCGCGCCAGCCGTCGGCGTTCCCGCGCAATATCAGACGCCGCGTGCGGCGATCCGCTCGATTGCCGTCAACGCCGCGCATGCGGGCGTGGGTGACATCGGGTCCTGGACGAGCGGGACCTATGTGAACTTCGCCAACGTCACCACGACGCCCGGCGGCTCGACACTGGTGCGCGGCGCATCCGATCCCTCGACCTGGACCTCGCCGAGCAGCTACAACGCCAGCGACTTCTCGTGCGACAACCTGCCCAACGCTACGCAGAACACCTCCGGCGTGTGGACCGAGGACACCAACTCCGACCTGCGCGCGAAAGCTGAATATCAGCAGG
>JAICVT010000144.1 GCA_025935235.1 Ktedonobacterales bacterium
ACGCATCAGGCGCTTACCTGATATTCGCCGCGCGCTCCCTGACACAGCATGTCAGCCCCGGCGCGGCTGAGGAGGACGAGCAGACGATGGATGCGCCGCACGCTGGTCGCAGCCAGCCATCCCAGCCGCCCAGACGAGCGCTGGGCGAGCATCTTGTTTATCTGGGGCTTGGCTCGAACCTGGGCGAGCGCGATGCCCTGCTGCGCGCCGCTCTGGAGCGGCTCGCGCCGGACGTGCGCGTGACGCGCGTCTCCTCGATCTGGGATACCGCGCCGCTGCTCGTCACCAACCAGCCGCGCTTTCACAATGCCGTCGCCGAGGGGCTGACCGCGCTGGAGCCGCTGGCGCTGCTGCGCCTGGTCAAGGGCATCGAGCGGACGCTGGGCAGGCAGCCGGGGCCGCGCTATGGGCCACGACCCGTTGACATTGACATCCTGCTCTACGACGATCTGAACCTCGACACGCCCGAACTGACCATCCCGCACCCACGGCTGCCCGAGCGCGCGTTCGCGCTGGCGCCGCTGGCCGAGATCGCGCCTCGCGCCTGGCATCCCGCGCTGGGGTGCGACGCGGCGTCGCTGGCCGCCGAGGCGCCGCCCGCCGATATACGCAGGCTCGGCCCGCTGGTCTGAACGGTTGTCCAGAATTGTCGAGCAGGCGCCTCACGGCATATAATGCGGTCGGCTCTTCCGTTCGCGGTAAAGGTGAGGGAGACGAAAATGTGGCGCCCTCGCGCATCTGCGCGCCGACGGGTTTGAATGGAGAGGCTCCTTGGCGCAAGCGCGTGCATTTCAGGGACGACTCGAAGATTTCGGTCTGGTTGAGCTGCTTCAGGGCATGACCCTGGACAACCAGTCAGGCGCGCTGCACCTGCATGCCGAGCATGGCGGCGTTGGCATCGTCTACTTCGATCAGGGGGCCATCGTCGGCGCGCAGGAACGTGACCGCGAGGCGCTCACCCTCGGCAACGTCTTGCAGCAACTCCAGTTCGCCAGCCAACAGCAGATGGACTACGTCTTCACCATGCAGACGCAGGATGCGTTAGGCAAGCGGATCGGTGAGCGGCTGGTCGAGCTGAATATCATCACACCGCAGCAGCTCGAGCGCGCTCTGCGCACGCAGGCCCTCTGGACGATTCGCGAGCTTTCGCTCTGGCAGGCAGGCGACTACACGTTCCACAAGGGCGAGCAGATGCCCCTTGACGCGGTTGCGCCGCGCATCGAGACGACCAGCGCTGTGATGGAGGCGCTGCGCTATCAGCACGAGTGGAACGCGCTGGAGCATGTGCTGCCCGCTGGCATGCGCACCTACCTCACGATGGCGAATGAGCCGCCGATTGACCATCCGCTCCAGTTCAACCCGATGGCCTGGCGCGTCATCTCGCGCGTCAACGCGCAGCGCACCGTGCGCCGCATCGCCACCTCGCTCCGCATGCCCGAGCTGGAGGTGGCGCGGATGGTTGGCCCGCTGGTGCGCGAGGGACTGCTGCTGCCCAGAGGCACGGCTGGCGCGCCGGGGCGACCGGAGGCGGCGGCGCGCATTGATCTGGAGCGCTTCGATCTCTTTACGCTGCTCATCAGCATGGAGCAGGTCTGGCTCAAGTGCAAGACCGAGGCGGATCGGCTGGTCGCGCTGGCGCGCTTCATCAACCAGACGATGGACGCTCTGGCCGAGACCTACAAGGCCAACGATGTCGCGCTCTCGCCCGATACGCTGGCGACCATCCTGGAGCGCGAAGGCATCTATGGCGTCGGCGACTACCGATTTGTGATCGAAAACAACCGCATCGCGCTGGATGAGTTCACCGCCTACTGCCGCCGCACGTTCGACGCCAGCAGCCGTGGCGAAGCCGCCTCCAGCGCCCGCTTCGTCGAGTATCGCGACCAGCTCCAGCACGCGCTGGAGATGGCGTTCCGCGCGATCAATGCCCGCATCTCGTCGCCCGCCGAGCGGGTGCAGAACCAGGAAGCCTGGGAAGCGCTATTCATGGCGTTCAGCAGTTGATGGGTGTAGTACTCTAAAGGTATCCACCGACCGACAGCGCGGTCGCGCCTGCGTGGGTATAGCCGGGCCACGCGCCCGGAGCCGCCCTGGTCGTAGGAGAGTAGCGCCCCGCACACCGCTGGGCGCCCGCAAATGGGGGAACTTGCCGCATGAGTTATGGGAGCAGTTACAGCGGAGCAGGCGCCCGCGCACGCGCGACGCGCGTCCTGACCGACCCTGATGTGTTCTTCTCAACGGACCTGCGGTCGCTGGGCCAGCCCGATTCTCCGCTGGTCGCTGTGGTGGATGATTCCTACTTTGCGCGGCGTGTCGTGGTGCTGGGTCTGGCCCGCGCGGGCATCGAGGTGGCGGACTACGGCGACGGATTCGAGGCGCTCGACGCATGGCAGAGCGGCAAGGACGCGCCACCGCGCGTGCTGCTGCTCGACATCGGCATGCCACGCCTGAGCGGCTATGAGGTAGCCCGACTGATTCGCAGCAAAGAGGAATTCGCCGATACGCGCATCATCATGCTCTCCAGCTATTGCGGCCCGCTGGATCGCGTGCGCTCGAAGCTGGTGGGAGCCTGCGACTTTCTCGCTAAGCCGTTCGCTGCGCCTGAGCTGGTGCGACGGGTGCGACGCGCGCTGGGCCTGTTTGATCCCGGCGAGACCTGGCCCGAGTAGCGCGCATCGTGATCCACCTTGATCGGCATGCGATTCGAAAAGGCTGAGCTGGCGGAATGACAGGTCACGACAACGGCGCCACAGGCGACGCGGGCGACGCGCTCGCGCAGCACGAGCGCATGCTGCGGCGGGAGCTGGAGCGCGCTGAGGCTGGCGAGACCACAGCCCCCGACCCGGTGAATGAGCAGGGTGAACACTACCTGCTCTTCTGGCTGGGCCAAACGCCATGCCTCGCGCCGCTGGCGCGCCTGCGCGAGGCGCTGCCTGGCATACCGCCGCATGTCGCGCTGCCATTCAGCCCCGCGTGGTTGTGGGGCATCTTTCCGCTGCGCGTTGATCTGGTGGCCCTGGTTGACCCCATGCCGATCTTGCTGCATGGCCTGCCCGCCGCGCTGCGCCTGCCTGATGGCGACTCGGCGCGCGAGGCTGGGCCGGTCGCGCTGGGCCAGCCCGAGGCGCCGCGCGCGCTGGTGGTGGGCGAGGGCGATCAGCTCGTGGCGCTGGTGGCTGATCGCCTCGGCGATGTCTGCGAGCCGCGCCCTGAGGATCGCCAGCCCTACCAGCTTGCCGCGGAGCATGAGGCGCCGACGCCGCTGGCCGACTACGTGATCGGCGTCTACCAGCTCGCTGAACTTGAGCGGCCCGCGCTGGCGCTCGATCTGGATCGCCTGTGCGGCGACATCCTCGCCGCCATCGAGGAGCGACCCGCCGATGAGTGACGCAGATGCCTTCGCGCGCTTCATCAAGGAGATGCCAGCGCTGGTTGGCTCCATCGAGGCGCAGTGCGGCCTGGCAGCGCGCGCCGAGACGGGCGAGCGGCGCCTGACCGCTCTGCGTGACATCGCCAGGCTTGCGCGCGCCGTGGAGGCGCTGGCGCTGGCCTTCGATGTCGAGGATCTGGCGTCGCTGGGCCACCTGCTCGCGGAGTCAGCGGCTGCCGCCGAGATCGGCGAGGCTGGCGCCGGGAGCGATGATGTCCTCGCGCTGACCCCCCCTGGCTGGCGCGACACCATCGAGTACATCCAGTGGCGCGTCAAGCGGTTCGCGCAGACGGGCCACCTGGAGTTGCCCACCGCGCGCGATCTCATCCACATCGAGTGGCTCAAGCGCACGCTGCGAGCGAGGCCCGGAACGTATCCCGATCAGGCGGATGACGCTGAGTTGGCGGCGCTGCCTGACCTGTTTGCCGATATGAGCGAGTTGACTCTGACGGAGCGCGCGCTGGTGCGCTCGTTCCCCGCGTCGCCCGTGCGCAAGCGCGATCCGCGAGCCGACGCGCGACTGCTGGAGCGCATGGCCACGGCGCCCGCCTTCATAACGCAGAGCGAGAGCGGGGCGGGCGTGCCGGTCTTTGGCGTCGCCGATGACGACCTCGCCGAGATGGAGCCGGGCCTGCGGCGCAAGTTTGTCAGCGACTCGCAGGCCGACATGCGCGAGCTTGGCCGCCTGATCCTGGACTATGAGCGACGCCCCGGCGACCGCAAAACGCTGAATGACCTCGAGTTGGTCGCGCATAAGATCAAGGGGACAGCCAGCATCATGGCCTTCCCCGGCGTTTCGACTATCGCCGGGCGCCTGCTTGAGGTGATCCGGGCAGGGCAGCGTCACTTTGCGGCGCCGCATGCGGAGATTGTCGCCGGGCTTGGCCGCTTCATGGGGCTGATCGAGCAGGCGCTGGCGGCGGCGGCGCTGCTCGAAGAGCCTGAACCTGCGCTGATCGAGGAGGCGAAGCGCCTGCACGACACGCTGATGCGCGCTGACGCCGCCCATCCGACGCTCCACGCTCCGCCCGAAGCAGCGACCGCCGAGGATGCCGCGACCGAGCGACGGGAGGAGGCGCCTGAGCAGGCAGGGCATCGTGAGCAGGCGCCACGCATTGACGGCTACCGGCTGGACATGCTGATGAACCAGCTCAGCGCGCTGGCGGCCAATCGCGGCGCTGTCACGCGCAACCGCCGCGAGGTCGCGCAGACCCTGGACGAGATGCGGGCAGCGCTGGAGCGGCTGCGCGAGAAGAGCGCGCAGATCGCCGATGCCCACCCGCTGACATTCGATGCCTTCGCCGGAGTCGCCGCTGGCGCCCCGACCGCGCGCGCCGGGGCGACCCAGCGCGCCACGCTGGATGACGCGCTGGCCAGCCAGACGCCCACGGGCGCCCTGCGCGCATCATGGAGCAATCTGCAACTCGAACAATTTTCCGAGATGGATACGGCGCTGCGCGGGATGGCTGAGGTGGTCTCTGACCTGACCGCCAACTATGGCTCGCTCAGCGGCTTGCTCAATCAGTTGAGCCAACTCACCGAGGCGCAGGAAACCCTCTCGCGCGACATCCAGGACGACGCCATGAGCATCCGGCTGGCGCGACTGGCCGAGATCATTCCGCAGTTGCGCATCGCGGCGATGGTGGCGGCTTCAGACGCGGGCAAGCAGGTCGAGTTCGAGGTGCGCGGCGAGGACATCGAGATTGACCGCCTGCTGCTGGAGGAGCTGCAACAGCCGCTGAGCCAGCTCATCCTGAATGCGCTGGCCCACGGCATCGAGACGCCCGACCAGCGCGCGGAGACGGGCAAGCCGCCCAGAGGCCGGGTCTGGATTGATGTCCGCACGGTTGGCTCAGATGTCATCATCGAGGTGGGTGACGATGGGCGCGGTGTCAATCCGCATCTGCTGGTTGGCGCCGCGATTGGCGCGGAGTTGATCTCGTCGGAGGAAGCGCGCGACCTCTCGCAGGAGCAGGCGCTGAGCTTCATGTTCTATCAGGGCGTGACGACCATTCGCAAAGATGAGGCAGGCGAGGATCACGCGATGGCGGGCGCTGGCGTGGGGCTGGCCGATGTCGCGCGCATCATCCACCAGCTTCGCGGGGAGATCAGCTTGCGCAGCGAGCGCGGCAAGGGAACCGTGTTCCAGGTGCGCGTTCCCGTCTCGCTGAGCACGGCGCCTGTGCTGGAGGTCGGCGCGGAGGGCCAGGTCTTCGCGCTGCCGTTCGCGATGGTTGAGTATTCCGCGATGGTCGAGCCAGGGCTGCTGCGCGAGGTTGAGCCAGAGCGACGGCAGGAGCGCGGCGGGCTGCGTGAGTGGCGGCTGGCCCTCGCGCCGCAGCCGCCAGCCGCCGCAGCGGAGGCGACGCTGCCCACCGTGGCCGACGCCAGCGAGATGCGCGCCTATGCGCTGGCCGAGACGCTGGGCTTCGCGCAGGACGCCAGCGCGCTGCGGCGGGTGGTCGTCATCCAGATGCAGGGGCAGCAGGTGGGGCTACTGGTGGAGTCGGTCGGCGAGGGCGATGTGCGCGTGGCGACGGTGCGCCCGCTGCCTCCGCGCCTGCGTCGCCGGGTGGTGCGCGGCGCCATCGTGCGGCCCGAAGATGGCCAGGTTGCCCTGCTGATAGACCCGATGGAGGCGCTGGCGCGGCGCATCTCAGGCGCGCAGATCATGCTGCGCCCAGCCCAGTCGCGCCCGGAGCCGCGTGTCGCCGCGCCATCCGTGCTGATCGTGGACGATTCGGTGACGATCCGGCGGTCGGTGGAGCAGACGCTGATGCAGGCGGGCTTCAAGACGCGCCTGGCGCGCGACGGCATGGAGGCGCTGGAGCGCATGGAGGAGGAGCTGCCGCGCGTCGTCATCCTCGATGTCGAGATGCCGCGACTGAGCGGATTCGAGCTGCTCGCCATCATGCGCAACTCGCCACAATACGCCCAGACACGGGTGGTCATGCTCACCTCGCGCGCCGCCGACAAGCATCGTGATTATGCGCTGGCGATTGGCGCCGATGACTATCTGGTAAAACCATGCTCGCAGGAGATGCTCGTCGAGACGATTCGGCGCCTGCTCACAGAATCGGAGCCGCAGTGAGTTCAGAGTCCATTCCCCCGCCGCCAATCACCCCCGGGCCGACCACATCATCGTCAGCCAGATCGGCGCCCCGGAAGATGCGCCCGCATGCCCGCACCACGCTGGCGATCGTGCTGGGTCGCGCATCGGGTGGGCTGGCGCGCCGCCTGGGCATCAGCGGTGGCACGAGCCTGCCTGGGCTGGTCGCGCAATACGCCGATCCCAGGCTGATCCGCCGGTTGGCGGCGCAGGCGCGGCACGGCTGCGTGGTCGTCACAGGGACGAATGGCAAGACGACCACCAGCGGCCTCGTCGCCTATACGCTGCGCGCGGCGGGGCTGCGCATCTGGCGCAACCGCGAAGGCTCGAATCTGGCGCGCGGCATCGCCACAACGCTGCTGCGCCGCGCTGGCCCTTCGGGTCGGCTCGAAGACGACGGCGACGGCGCCTTCGTGCTGGAGGTGGATGAGGCGGCCTTCGCGCGTATCGCCACTGACCTGCGCCCGCGTGTGGCGCTGGTGACGAATCTCTTCCGCGACCAGCTCGACCGCTATGGCGAGGTGGATACGGTCGCCGAGCGCTGGCGCGCCAGCCTGCGCCAGCTCCCCGCCACGACCACGCTGGCGCTCAACGCCGATGATCCGGCGGTGGCCGCGCTAGGCGATGGCTTCGCTGGCCCCGTCCTCTACTACGGCGTCGAGCGGACGGCCACGCACGCCGACTCCGACACGGTGGCGCAGGTAGTGGATACCCGCACCTGTCCGCGTTGCCGCACGCCGCTGACCTTCGCGCCGCGCTTCTACAGCCACATCGGTCACTGGTCGTGTCCTGGCTGCGGCTACCAGCGGCCCACGCCACAAGTGCGCGCCGTCGAGGTCTTGTCGGCAGGCATCGAGAACGCGCGCTTTCAGCTGGAGACGCCCTCAGGCGCCGCTGAGGTCACGATCGGCCTGCCGGGACTCTATAACGTCTACAATGCGCTGGCCGCCGCCGCCGCTGGCGTGGCGATGTCGGCGCCGCTCGATGCCATCGTCGCTGGGCTGACGCGCTTCACGCCCGCCTTTGGCCGCGCCGAAGAGATCGTCGCCGATGGGCGCAAGGTGCGCATCCTGCTGGCGAAGAACCCGACCGGGCTGAATGAGGTGCTGCGCGCGCTGGCCAGCGACCGCGAGGCGGGCAAGAAACGCCTGCTGATGCTGCTGAACGACCGCGCCGCCGATGGCGAAGATGTCTCGTGGATCTGGGACGCCGACTTCGAGCAACTCGCTGGCGCGACATCCTATCTGGCAGCCAGCGGCACGCGCGCCTACGATCTGGCGCTGCGTCTGAAGTACATCGGCGATGAGCCAGCGCTGGTCGAGCCAGAGATCGGCGCGGCGCTGGCGCAGGCGTTGGAGCAGACGCCGCCCGGCGAGACGCTCTACGTCATCCCGACCTACACCGCCATGCTGGCCGTGCGCGGCGAGCTGGAGCGCCGTGGCTATACGCCGCGCTATTGGGAGAAGGAAGATGCCTGAATCATCAAATCGCGTCGCCCCTGAGCTGCGGGTCGGCCATCTTTATCCCGATCAGCTCAACATGTATGGCGACCGGGGCAATATCATCACGCTGCGCCAGCGCTGCGTGTGGCGCGGCATCGCCCTGCGCCACACGCCAATTGACCTGGGCGAGGAGTTGCGGCCCGACGAGTTCGACCTGCTCTTCATCGGCGGTGGGCAGGACAAAGAGCAGGATGAGGTGGCGCGCGACCTGCGCGAGGTGAAAGGCGCGGCCCTGCGTGCGGCGGTGGATTCCGACATGCCGGTGCTGGGCGTCTGCGGCGGCTACCAACTGCTGGCGAAGTTCTATCGGCCAGCGGAGGGGCCAGAACTGGAAGGTATCGGCATTCTCGACGCCTGGACCATCCACAAAGGCAAGGCCGTCGCGCGCTGCATCGGCAACGTGGCGCTCCAGTGGGGCGAGCAGACGCTGGTCGGCTTCGAGAACCACGGCGGGCGCACCTATCTGGGCGCGGGCGCGCAGCCGCTGGGCCGCGTGCTGGCTGGCCACGGCAACAACAGCGAAGACCACCAGGAGGGCTGCGTCTATCGCAATACCTTCGGCACCTACCTGCATGGCTCGTTGCTGCCCAAGAATCCGCACTTCGCCGATCACCTGATCTCACTGGCGCTGCGCCGTCGCTATGGCCAGGGGGCCGAATCCTACATGCGGCCGCTCGACGACAGCCGCGAGTGGCAGGCGCACGACGCGATGCTGCGGCGGCTCGGTGTGGCGCCACGTCGGCATGCCGCTGTTGGTTGAACACCGCACTGTTGAACAAGTGGCCAATTACGCACTTCCACTGTAGCCTCAGACTGTCACAACGCGCTATAACGTGTAGACATCCAGACGTCTGCGCGGTATGACGGCGCGCTGGCGCCACACTTGCCCATCGGGGTGATAGGATGCGCGACAGGCATGGGGTAGAGCCTTGACCGACTGCACGTGGCGCTCGCATCACGTTGCGCGGCGCGGCTGGCGCGTGAGTCGCTGGCAAGCGGCGCTATAACCCATGACGCATACCCCCTCCTGTCGCGCGCCTGCCGCCAATACAGGAGGTGTCGCGATGAGCCAGAACAGTCAGAACAGTCAGCCTAGCCAGTACGAAGACCTGTTGATTGATGCGCTGCTTGACGATGGTTTCACGCTCGACGAGGCGCTCCGGCTGATCGAGCTGCAAGCGCGCTGGCAGCGCGAGCGCCAGCCGCCGACGGCTGAGCGCCCGCGCGATCTCTGGGACGAGGAGCCTGGCGAGCAACATTTCAACTGACCGGGCGAGCGGCGCTGAGGCTGCGCGCACGGCAGGGGAGCGGTGATCGCGCCGCTCCCCTTTTCTTTGCCCTCATGTTTGCCCACTATTGCCCCATTTTGGGGCAGCAGCCGTCGAGAGTCCGGCGCCGTTTGTGGTACGATATGCGTTGATGGCCTGGTCGCCATATGCGCCTGCGGACGGAGGGATGCGTCGCGCTGGGCGAGGCGACGGCGATCTTCTCGCTGACACTGCACCCTGAACCCTGGTAGAGCGCCCTTTTTCGGCATTGCCGTCCCCATGCGCCCGGCGCGCTTGGCGTGGGCGGCGCACTGAGCAAGCGGATGAAGAAGGCGCATCCAGGGGCGCCGCGCACATCGGCCCATGCAATGGCGCATGGGTGATCATCATACTTCAGCATGAGGAGGTACCGGAGATGAAAGCCGTCGTCATGGCGGGTGGCGAGGGATCACGACTGCGTCCCCTGACAGTCTCCAGACCGAAGCCAATGGCTCCCATCGTCGGACGCCCGGTCATGGAGCACATCCTCTACCTGCTCAAGTCACATGGCATCACCGACGTGGTCGTTACCGTGCAGTATATGGCGAGCGCCATCGAAGACTACTTCGGCGATGGCGCGAACCTGGGCATGAAGATCGCCTACTCGCGCGAAGAGACGCCGCTTGGCACGGCGGGCAGCGTCAAGAACGCCGAAGAGCTGCTGCAAGAG
>JAICVT010000128.1 GCA_025935235.1 Ktedonobacterales bacterium
ATACCCAGGAGCAACGCTTGCGCGGCGGCGAGGCGCCCAACGAATGCGGCCAACGCGGCGAACACACCCATGACGGTCATCCCCGACTGGTGGACGGAACGCTGTCGCGCGAGGCAGCGTCTTCTCTCGCTCTTGAGCATACTGCCAACGTCAAGGAGTGTTCCACGCACGATTCGTCACGATTCGTCACGCGTCGCGCTCACGGCGCGGTCAGGAAGAAGGGCGCGTAACGCCGCGCTGAGCCACACGCCCGCCAGCAGCGGCGCGACGATGACAACGCGCGGGTTGCGCCGCCACGCGCCGCGCGGGTCGCCGTGCGCCAGCCGCGAGAGCGCGCGCGTCATGCCGCAGCCAGGGCAGGGCCGCCCGGTGACGCGGTGGATGACGCAGAGGCTCGGCGTCGCCTCCAGCCAGCGCGTTGGCAGCGCCAGCAGGGCGAGCGGCGCGAGCAGCCAGGCGATCCGAGCCACACGCCGGATCGCGCTGGAGTAGATTCTTCGCACAGCGCTCAGGCGCTCAGGCGCATCAGCGGCCGCCCCTCGACATCGGTGAAGGCGCCCGTCGCAATCAAAATGAGGTCAATGATCGTCCAGATGCCACAACCGCCGAAGGTCAGCAGCATCAAGATGCCTGTACCGATCTTGCCGACGTAGAAGCGGTGGATGCCCAGCCAGCCCAGGAAGATGCACAGCAGCAGCGCTGTCAGCCAGTCGCGCGGCGGCGCGACCATCGGGTAGCCTGGCCCCTGGCCCGCCATTGGCGGCTGGTAGGGTGGCTGATAGGGCGGGGCGAGCGGCGCGGCTCCTGGTCTTGGTGGAGGCATATAGCCGTGCGGTGGAGGCGGCGCGGTGAATCCACCAGGTTGCGCGGGTTGTGGCGGAGGAGGGAGCGGCGCGGACTGTGCGGACTGCTCAAAGGCGGGCCGCTCAGGCGGAATGACGCCCGGCGCGTCCGGCGGCGCCTCCATCAGCGGAGTTGGCGGTGGCCAGCCGTCCAGCGACCGCTCGGCGTGCGGCGGCGATGGCGGCTCTGGCGTGGCGGCGGTCTGCGCGCTCTCTTCGTCTGGCGCTGACGCTGCGGCATCATGTGGCTGCGGATAGTCTTCTGGCGGCTGCTGATTCGGGGTCTCCATCGTCTTCACCTCCTCGACAAATGTCCACACCGCATGTACGCGGCGCTAGCGTGCGGGTTTCACGGCGGAGCTCGCCCGGGTAAGCCCGCACAATTGGCGCCGCGGCTGTGCGCGCTCACTGGCGAGAGGCGCCGTTGCGATCAGCCAACCGAGCGCGAGGAGCGCAGTGTCGCATGGCGCGGTGGTGCTATAATTCGCTGTGTTTGCCGCAATCGCTCGTCGGCTCTGTCTTCGCTGTCTTCTGCGCACGTGATGGCAGGCTGGCGATTTGACCGGGACGCCGGGCGCCCACAGCATGGCGCGTAGTGGAGGCCACGGAGCTTGTGAGTCAACAGGTTGTATCCGCCACATCAGGCGAGGGGCATGCGTCCCCCGGCGCGGGCGAGCACGGCATGAACAAGCTCGGCGCGTTTCTCTGTTGGGCGGTTGTGTTCGCCGACATTGGCACCTCGGTCTACTATACTCCGGGCATCCTCTTCAAACAGTTCAGTCCGCACGGGCAGTTGGCTGGCTTCTTCGTCTCGCTGACAATGGTCGCGTTCTTCCTGCTGGCCATCAAATACGCCGAGGTCAGCGTCCGCTTCCCCGAAGGTGGCGGCGTCGTCACGGTCTCGGCGCGCGCGCTCAGCCCGTGGATGGGCGCGCTGGGCGGCATGTTCATCCTGGTGGACTACTTCCTCACGGCGGCGATCAGCTCGATCTCTGGTGTGACCTACTTTCAGAACGTCGTCCCCTCGATTGGCCCGCTTGTGCTGCCCGTGACCGTGGTACTGATCGTGCTGCTGGGCGTGCTCAACTGGTGGGGCATCAAAGAAAGCGCGATGGTCAGCCTGTACATCGCCATCGCCGCCTTCATCAGCGACATCGTCATCCTGATCGCCGTGCTGGTCAATGTGCCGTTGCATACGATCTTTCAGTTGATTGGCGGTATCTTCCGCGGCTCCAATCTGACGCCTGTAACCGTGTTGGCCGGGTTCGCGGGCGCCTTCCTGGCCTTCTCTGGCCTCGAATCCATCTCGCAGCTCTCGCCCGTCATGGCGCGTCCGCGCAGCAAGACCGTCACTATCGCGCTGAGCCTGGTGGTGGTGACGGTGGGCGTGACCAGCCCGCTGCTGACGATTCTCTCCACTACGCTGCTCGATAGCCATCATGGGTATCTGCTGGCCCATCCCATCACCAACATTGATCCCAACCAGTTCATTTCACAGTTGGGCGGCGCGTTCGCCGGGCCAGTCGTTGGCGTGGCGACGGCGGTGATCGCCTCAGCCCTACTGATCTTCGCCAGCAACACCGCCATCATCGGCTCGTATCACGTCTTCCTGGCCCTCTCGCGCATGAGCTTCTTCCCGGCGATCATCGAGAAGCGTGACAAGTTCCGCAATACTCCGGTTGTCTCGATTGCGCTGGCGACTGGCATCCCAATCGCCATCCTGATCGTCGCCAATGGCCAGATTGATACGCTCGGCGAGTTGTATGCCTTCGGACTGTTGGGCGCCTTCGCGCTGACCTGTGTCTCGCTCGATGCCCTGCGCATCCGCGAGCGGCGGGGTGGCAAACAATTCACACTCCACGAGGAGGAGATGGAGGCCGAAGCAGCGGAGAACGCGCGGCTCACTGGCGGCATCGCGCCGCTGCCTGTCGCGACGGATAGCGACGGAGGCGATGAAGACGAGGACGAGCTGGACGACACGGCGGCGCCCACCGCCGCGCCAGCGCGGCAGACGCTCCAGCAGCGCGCGCTAGAGTTGGGGCGGAGCGCGTGGAAGTCCTACTGGCCACAGGTCAACTTCTGGATTGGCTTCCTCACGACGATCATGGTGCTGACCGCCTGGGTCACCAATCTGATTGACAAGCGCGACGCGACCATCTTCGGCAGCAGCCTGACGATCGTCGGCATGGGGATTGCCATCTGGCACTATCGCTGGACCAAGCAGCGCGGCGTCAACACCGTGCAGCCCTCGTGGGCGGTCTCGCTGGCGCCTGACTCTGTCTTCGCCATCGTGCGGACGGGGCTGGAGCAGAACGCGCAGATCATCGAGTCGGCGTTCCGCGCGGCGCATGGCCGCAAAGTGCTGGTGCTATTTCTCTCCAGCCACATGCCTGCCAGCGCACGCATCATGCAGATCAATGATCCGGCCCTGCGTGACGACGAAGCGCAAGACGCCTTCCGCCTGGCCGAGCGGCTCGCGACGGGGACACACTCCCCGGTCCAGGTCTTCTATCGCATCGGCGCAGTGAACTCCGCGGCCTCGCTCTGGCGGGTGGCGCGCTCGATGGAGGTGGTGACGGATGAGGAGACGGCGCATGCCTTCGCCGCCAGCGTCGCGCCGACCTACATCCGCTATCGCCGGGTAGGCGACGCCACCATCGCCCATCTGATCATCCGTCCGAAGGCCGCGACTCCGGCTGTCCCCACCGCCGCGACGCCCGCCGCTGGAGCGGCCAGACAATCGCCGCCACGCGCGCTCCCCGGCGGTCGCGCGCCCTCCACCTTTGACGAGGATACTGGCGCATTCAACGATGAAACGTGGATCGAAGAGTATCGCGACCTGGAGGATGCGTATTCAGGCGCGCGCAGCCGCCCGCTGGGTGGGCCGGGTCAGAACGGACGCGGCGCGGCCAACGAGCAGAACGGTCGAGCGGGTGAACAGCGCCAGTTTGCTGAGGAACCACGCCCCGACCACAACCATGATGGCGATACGGCGCCACGTCACCCCGTCAAGATCGTCCACAGCCTCTTGCCGTCGCAGTCGGGCGTCATCGAAACGCCACGACAGGCGCCGCGCCCCACCGCGCCGCCCGCGCGCACGGATCCGCCGCGCATGAGCGAGCCAACCCCCATCGAGGCCGACGACGAAGACTGGTACTGGAACGGCGAAGACCTGGTGCGCTACGACGAAACGCCGTCCGGCCCCAGCGATGCGAACGGCGCCCGCAAGGGCGAGCAGAACAGCAAGCAGGACAGCAAGTAAGACAGCAAGCAGAACGAGGAGCAGTAGCGCCCATCGCGGAAAGCCGTCTGGATATGAGTCTCCCCTCCCCTCCAGGGAGGGGGTTAGGGTAAGAGGTTCCGCTGTCTACTCAGCGAATCCGTCGAGGTTGACGAGCTGGCGCGCGTGGTGGGTAGCGGTGGCCGCGTCGTCGCCGAGATAGACGCCCGGCAGCTTGCGCATGAGATCGGGGTGGCGCGCGAAGACCGGCCCCCAGTAGGCGAAGATCGGCGGGGGCGAGGGCAGCTCGGCCAGACGCTTGCCGATGCGCGCCAGCGACCGCATGCGCTGCGAGGTCGTCGCTGTCAGCGCGATGATGGCAGGCGTGACAGGCCACGGCTCCTGCACGAGCTGATCGCCATCCACGCCGCGCCCAAGGTAGGCCACGCGCAGGCCCGCGCGGCGCCAGAGTACCGCCAGCAGCAACGCGCCGAAGTCGCTGGTCTCGTGCGGCGCGCAGGCGACCACCGCGAACGGCGCGCCCATCGGCTCCTGTGTCGTCTGGAAGATAGAGAACATGAAGGCGCGCAGGTTGTTGAGTCCGAACCGCTCCTCAGGATTGCTCAGCTCGCTCTTGGACCACAACTCGCTGATGCGATTGACAGCGGGCTGCACGAGGCCGATGCAGACATTCTCGACCCCATACTTGTTGAGCGCCTCGGTCAAGATCGCCTGGGCGCGTGCGGTATCGAAACGCGCGTAGGCCATCAGCAACTGCGGCACGACCGGGCGCAGCTCGCGCATGCTGGCCAGCGACTGCGACATGGTATAGCCGTGCGCCGGAAACGAGGGTGGTTCGAGCGCGGAGGCGTAGACGCCGCCAAGCTGGCCTGAGTGGCCGCCGAGCTGCAGCGCGCCAGTGGCATAGCCGCCAGCGGGGGCGAAGCCGCTGTAGCCGGCGCCGCCAGCCGTGCGGGCGGGACCCCAGCTTTCATTGTTCCACGGGTCGAGCTGGCTGGTCTGTCCGCCAGCGGTGGGGCGAACGCCCGACGTTCCGGGATAGATGGACGAGCCGAGCGCGCCCGTGGGCGGCGCGCTGAACTCGGTCGGCCCGCGATGCGGCGGCAGATCGAAGCCGCTGGGCCGACGCGACGGCTGTTGCGGAGGATAGAGCGCGCCGCTATTGAGCGCGCCACTCTCCATCAGCGACCCGGTATGCTGGTCGGGCGGCTCCAGCACGAGCGCGCCGCTGGTCATCACCTGCGAGACTCCCTGCGCCAGGCCAGACATGCCCCGCTGCGCGCCGAGCAGCCGCGCGGTCGCGTCCTGTGGCGTCTCGCCCGCGATCACGCGGTCGCGAAGCCAGAAGAGCGCGGCCAGATCGCGCTCTGAGTAGCGGCGCTTGTGCCGGTTCGGATCACCGCTCGTCTCACCATCCGAGATGCCGAGGTGCTGCTCCCAGGTCCAGAGCGCGAGCGGCCGCACGCGCAACAGTTGAACCATAGTTGTCACATCGTAAACAGGCTGATCGGAGTAGTGCGACAAGATCGGTGGTTCCATAGTATGTGATCCTCCACGGTGAATGCTCGACTCGAGGTCTGACAAACGTCCGCCAGACGGGAGCTGGTACGACATGCCGTCCTCCACACAACAACCCACCACACAGACTGCGAGCATGAGGTCAAGACTGGCGTTTAGCGAGGCGTGATACAGGGATGGGCGCTAGTCAGGATAATAGCCAGGGAATGGCCAGGGACTGGCCAAGGTACGGCCAGGGTATGGCCAGGGAAGAGATCAGGGAAGCGCCGTCCTAACGAAAGGAGTATACCATGCGATCGCGCGGCGTGCGCTTGTTATGGTCAATCAGCCGCGACCTGACAGAAATCTGGTCGGGCGCAGCGGGTCTCTCAGGCGCTCCGGCGAGCGCCTCGGCTCCGACCGTATAGGCCTCCATGCGACTGACACTATGGTCGTCTGCTTGTATCGGCGCCGCAGTCATGTACGCATTATCACGCAGCCCGGCGCGCTCAGTCTGCTTCTCCCTGCTGCCCTGACCGCTCCTCGTTGCCACCGCAGTCAAACCAGACTAGGGTTCCCCCTCCCCCTTCAGGGAGGGGGACAGGGGAAGAGGTTCGCCCCTACACGCCGAGGTCGTAGAGCTGCTCGAATTGCAGGTCGAGGTCGTTGGTCACCTGCCACATCGCCGCCAGCGCCTTGCGCACGTTGCGCGCCGCGCTCGGCGCCAGATCATCGCGCTGCGCCAACGCCTTGAGCGCCTCATAGGCCACCAGCGCGTCGCGCTCGGCGCTCGTCAGCGGATTGCCGAGCAGGTCGGTATCAGACATTGTTCACTCCCATCTTCACTGGCTCTCGCAGCCTGCTCGGACTACTGATGATAGGTCGCCATTGGCCGCGCATCCAACAGCCGCTTCGCCTTCAACTCGAAGCGGGGCAGCGCGCCCAGCTCCATGCGCTCGATGATGAACCGCAAGTTCTCGTGCGACTGCGCCAGCGCGCGTGTTAGCTCGTCGCCCAGCGCGGGCCACTCGCTCTCACGTCCCGGCTTCAGCTCGATCTTGATGGTGATCTCATCGCGGATCTCGCTGCGCCAGATGTAAATCTGGAACTCGTCAATCGCGTCGTACTCGCGCACAATGGCTTCGACCGCACGCGGATAGACGTTGGTGCCGCGGATCAGCTTCATGTCATCCCAGCGCCCGCGGATGCCGCCATCATAGAGATCGCCCGTGCGTCCGCACGAGCAGGTGGTGTGTGGCACGCGCACGACCATATCCTTGGTGCGATAGCGCAGCACAGGAATGAAGCCGCGCCCGAATGAGGTGACGACGCGCTCGCCCAGCTCACCATAGCCGACCGGTTCACCCGTCTCCGGGTTGATGACCTCTTCGATGAAGTGGTCTTCGATGATGTGCGTGCCGCCGGGCTGCTTGTCGCACTCGAAGACCATAATGGTGCCAAGCTCGGTCATGCCCGCTGTGTCGCCGCATTTCGCGCCCCAGGCCTCTTCGAGCTGACGCTTGACGGCGGGGATCGAGCCTGCCGGCTCGCCGGAGAGGATCAGCTTGTTGACCTTGCTATCTCTGGCCAGGTCAATGCCCATCTCCGCCGCCTGCTGCCAGAGCCGCAGGGCATAGGTGGGAGTGGAGGCGACGGTGGTGGCGCCCATCTCCATAATCATCTTGACGCGCGCCTCAGTGGTCTGCGCGCCGCCGGGGATGACCAGCGCGCCGATCTTCTCGCTGGCGTAGTGCAGCCCCCAGAAGCCGATGAACTGCCCATAGCCGAACGCGATGTAGACCGTGTCTTCTGGCCGCACGCCAAACGCCCACATGCCATAGCACCACATCTCGGCGATCCACTCCCAGTCCTTCATGCCATCGAGCACGCGAATGGGGGTGCGCCCGCTGGTGCCGGAGGTGAGGTGATAGCGGATGGCACGCTCGGCGGCGGTGGCGGGCAGATCGCCGAACAGCGGCGCGGCGGCGATGGAGGCCATCCAATCTTCGCGCGTCATGTAGGGCATGCGCCGCAGATCGTCGAGCGACTTGAGCTGCTCGGGGTGAAAGCCCACGGCGTCCCAGCGGCTGCGGTGGAACGGGCTGTTGGCGTAGGCCCACCCGGCCAGCCGTTGCAGCTTGGCGAGTTGCAGCCGCGCCAGATCATCGCGCGGTAGGGTCTCATTCTTGGGATTCCAGTACGCAGAGTCGGCCATGCTCCATACCCCCGTATGTGTCAACTATTGAGCCGGATGTCGTGGCGGGCGCGCCCCCACCCCCCAGCCCTTCCCCCGCTTTGCGGGAGAGGGGAGCTACTGTGTTCCCCCTCGCCCGGTGGGAGAGGGAAGCTAGGCGCCGTCGTCGCGCCCGAGCAGCTCGCGGGCGATGATGATGCGCTGGATGTTGCTCGCCCCCTCGTAGATCTGCATGCCCTTGATGTCGCGCAGGTAGCGCTCGACGGGATACTCGTTGGAGTAGCCCCGGCTGCCATGCAGCGTCACCGCTCCATTGGCCGCGCGCGCCGCGATCTCCGTGGCGTAGAGCTTGGCGATCGAGGTCGCCTGGGTCGCGGGCTGGCCGCGATCTTGCAGCCAGGCAGCGGAATAGGTCAGCAAGCGCGCCGCCTCTACCTCCGCCGCCATGTCGGCGATCGTCGCCTGCGTCATCTGGAAATCGCCCAGCCGCTTGCCAAACTGCCGCCGCTCGCAGGCGAAGGCGATGCAGGCATCCAGGCAGGCCTGCCCCACACCCACCGCGCCCGCCGCCACGCCCAGCCGACCGCGATCCAGCCCCGACATGGCGACCTTGAAGCCCTCGCCCGGCTTGCCAAGCAGCGCGCTGGCAGGCACGCGGCAGTCCTCGAAGCGCAGGCGCGCGTGGTCGGAGCCGCGATGCCCCAACTCCTGCCCCGGCATGCGCTCGCGGATGAACCCAGGCGTGTCGGTCGGGACGAGGAAGGCGCAGACGCCGCGATGGCGCTCGGCAGGGTCGCGGGTGGCCATCACGATGGCGATGTCGGCCACGCCTCCGTTGGTGATCCAGACCTTCTCGCCGTTCAGTATGTAGTCGTCGCCCTCCTGGCGCGCGGTGGTCTGGACGCTGGCGGCGTCGGAGCCAGCGCCAGACTCAGTCAGGCAGTAGCAGCCGATCAGCTCGCCGCTAGCCAGCCCGGGCAGGTAGCGCTGGCGCTGCTCCTCGCTTCCCCACTGGCGCAGACAGAGCGTCACCAGCCCCGCCTGCACGGTGAGGAAGCCGCGCACGCTGGAGTCAACGCGCCCCAGCTCCTCGGCGACCAGCGCGAAGCTGACGTAATCCATGCCAGAGCCGCCGTACTCCTGCTCCAGTGGGCCGCCCAGCAGGCCCAGCGCGCCCATGCGGCGGACCACATCGCGCGAGAAGAGGCGTCGCTCATCCGACTCGCGCGCCAGCGGCGCCAGCTCGTCGCGCGCGAACTGGCGCGCCACCGTCTGCCAGTGGCGCTGCTCAGCGGATAGCTCGAAATCCATGCTCGTCGCCTTTCTCTGGACCAGTGACGCCTAGTCGTCGTCTGGCAGCACGGCGAAGCCCTCAATCTCCACCAGCGCGTCGGACTGGAAGAAGCCCGCGACCTCGAAGAGCGCCAGCGCCGGATAATAGTCATCGAAGTAGCGCCGCCAGATCAGGCCCAGCTCGCGCCGCCTGGCGACGTAGTCGTCGCGGTCGGCCACGAAGATCGTCATCTTCACGATGTCGGCCATCTGGCCGCCCGCCTCGTGGACCACCGCATGCAGGTTGCGCAGCGCCTGATCGAGCTGCGCCACCAGATCGCCCGGCGAGACGATGCGCCCTTCGCCGTCGCTGGCGTCCTGCCCCGCCAGCCACAGGACGCGCCCTCCGGTGGTGACGACGCCGTGATTGAAGCCACGCGGCTTCGGCAGCCCCACAGGCGCGATGATGCGCCGATCCGGTCGCTCATCCATGCGTGTCACCGTCCTGTCCATGCGGGCTTCTGCTTGGCCCGGAACGCCTCGTAGAAGACGCGATGATCGTTCCCCATCAGCAGCAGCGCCTGCGCCTGCGCCTCGGCCTCGATCGCCGCGACGAGATCCATCCCTAGCTCGTTGGTGAGCATGCGCTTGGTCATGCCGATCGCCAGCGTCGGCCCCTGCGCCAGCCGCTCGGCCCATTCGCGGGCGGCGGACATCAGCTCGTCGTGTGGCACGACGCGATTGACCAGCCCAATCTGCTCGGCGCGCTGGGCGTTGACGGTGTCGCCGAGCAAGAGCAGCTCGGTGGCGCGGCCCAGGCCGACGATGCGCGGCAGCAGATAGCCCGCGCCCATGTCGGCGCCCGTCAGCCCGACCTTGGTGAAGAGGAAGGCGAAGCGCGCGCGCTCCGAGGCGATGCGCAGGTCGGAGGCCAGCGCCAGCACCGAGCCAGCCCCGGCGGTCATGCCGTTGAGCGCCGCAATGATCGGCTTCTCCAGCAGGCGCATGTGCTGTACCACTGCGCCCGTCATGCGGGTGAACTCGATGTGGCCCTTCGTGTCGCGCTCGAACAGCTCGCCGATGATCTCGTTGACATCGCCACCGGAGCAGAAGGCGTCGCCCGCGCCGGTCAGGATGACGACTTTGACCGCGTCATCATAGCGCAGATCATCGAAGAGCTGGCGGAGCTGAGCGTAGACCTCGAAGGTCAGCGCGTTGAGCTTGTCTGTGCGGTTGAAGGTGACGGTCGCGATGCCATCGCTGACCTCATAGAGAAAGTCGTA
>JAICVT010000328.1 GCA_025935235.1 Ktedonobacterales bacterium
CGGGCGGCGCAGCTCCTGCGCCGCCCTCCTGCGCGCCAGACCCCTCGTTGGCTCGCCGCCCTGTTGCCCTTCCGCCAGACGCCGACCGGTTGGCAGCTCCAACTCCGCTTCTAGGGGACTCAAATGTGTCAGGGAGAGAGCCAGCCCCTCCCCCGCTCTGCGGGAGAGGGGAGCTACAGAGCCGGAAACGCGGGTGGCGCGCGGCAACGCTCCGTTCCCTCTCCCTCTGGGAGAGGGTCAGGGTGAGGGTTCGACCACACTTCGGAGGTGAATCATCGTGGATACACGCGAGAAGTACGACCGCTATGTGATGACGAGCTTCACCGCGGGCATCGAGCCAATAGAGGTGGCCAGCGCTGAGGGCGCACGCGTGGTGGACGCCGATGGCCGCTCCTACATAGACTGCTACGCGGGTATCTCGGTGGTCAACGCCGGGCACGGCGCGGCGGAAGTGCGCGCGGCGGCCAAGCGGCAGATTGACCGCCTGATCCATTGCAGCTCCTACACGTACTACACGCAGCCGGTGGCCAACCTGGCCGAGCGGCTGGCCGAGGTGACGCCGGGCCGCCTGCAAAAGACCTTCTTCGCCAATAGCGGCGCGGAGGGCATCGAGGCGGCGATGCGCCTGGCGAAGGTCTACACCGGCAAGCACGAGTTCGTCGCGCTGGAGCGCAGCTTCCACGGGCGCACGCTCGGCACGCTGAGCATCACCGGCAATATGTCGCGCAAGACGCGCGGTGGCGCCTACGCCAGCGGGGTCGCCTTCGCCCCCGCGCCCTACGCCTATCGCTCGCTCTTCGGCTCCGACCCAGAGACGGTGGCCGAGCGCGCCGCGCAGGCGCTGGAAGAGGTCATCCGCTTCCACACCAGCGGCAATGTCGCGGCCTTCATCGCCGAGCCGGTGATGGGCGAGGGCGGCATCATTGTGCCGCCAACGTCCTACCTGCCGCGCGTCAAGGAAGTGCTGGATCGCCACGACATCCTGCTGATCGCCGATGAGGTGCAGTGCGGCTTCGGACGCACGGGCAAGCTCTTCGCCATCGAGCATTTCGGCGTCGAGCCAGACATCATGGTGATGGCCAAGGGCATTGCCGATGGCTTCCCGCTCTCGGCGACCATCGCGCGGGCTGAGATCGCCGACTCGTTCAAGCCGGGCGAACATCTGAGCACGTTTGGCGGCAATCCGGTCTCGTGCGCGGCGGGGCTGGCCAATCTGGAGTACATGCTGCGCGAGGACCTGCCCGGGCAGGCTGCCGAGCAAGGCGCCCACGCGCTGGAGCGGCTAAACGCGCTGGCCGCGCGCATCCCGGCGATTGGCGAGGCGCGCGGGCTGGGGCTGATGCTTGGCATCGAGCTGGTGACGGATCGCGAGCGGAAGACGCCTGCCGCGGCGCTGGCGCGCGAGGTGCGGCGCTATTGCCGCGAGCATGGCGTGCTGGTGGGCGTTGGCGGCAGCGAGGGCAATGTCGTGCGTATCCAACCGCCGCTGGTCATCTCGCGGGCCGACCTGGATGAGGCGCTCGACGTGATCGGCGCGGGCATCGAGAGTCTCAGCGCCGCCCATGCAGGCTAGCGCACAGAGAGCGTCGGCGCACGGCGTGATGGGCGATTATAATTGCCCACATGCTATCTTCACGGGTGGTGTGTGGCGGCTCAGCCGCCGTTCACCCGTGCGTCGGCGCTTTTATCGCCCGCCGAGACGCGCCAATTGTGCAGCGGTCTGCTGCACAATTGGCTCAATCGGCATCACGATGCGGGTGCAGAACCGCGATTGTGCAGGCGACGCCCGCACAATTTGCTCATCAGGATAGGCGGCGAAGGCGCGCGAGGGAGCGCGCGGCGCTACCAGCGGTTGCGTGGCGCGAAGGGCGGGCGGCCAGCGGGGCGGCGTGGGCCAGCGCCGCGCGCGGGTGGCTCGTCGTA
Source organism: Ktedonobacterales bacterium (assembly GCA_025935235.1). Classification (GTDB taxonomy): domain Bacteria; phylum Chloroflexota; class Ktedonobacteria; order Ktedonobacterales; family JADMIN01; genus JAKAIY01. Next base: position 1,924 of record JAICVT010000328.1, read on the forward strand.
GTCGTCATCGGCCTCGTCGTCATAGCCGTCGGCGTCATACTCGCCGGTGTAGCCGCGCTCGTCGTCCTCATCGTCATAGCCATCATCGGCGTCATCGCCATCCATCCCGGCGTCGTCCCACAGACCGCCAACCGCCTGATGCTTGCCCGTCCGCTCCTCGATGCGCGCCTTGCGCCGGCGGGCGTGCAGCGGCAGCTCCTCGTCGGCCTTGCGGTCGCGCACGCCGGGCGTCACCAGCAGCATCAGCGCGATCAGCGCCAGCCCCACCCCCGCGACCGTGAAGAGCAGATTGAGCGGCAGGCCGGGGAAGAGGCTGTGGCTGCCGACATGCAGGTGGCTCGTGCCAGCATAGAAGATGGTGAAGAGCAGCGCGCCAAAGAGGCTGATGGCGGCGGTGTAGAAGCTCTCCGCCGCGCTGATAGCCCGCCGCTCGGCGCCATCGCGGCCCGCGCGCAGCGTCCGGCGCGCGCCTGTGACGGCCAGCGCGTTGGTCATGCCCATGCCCAGCGCGGCGGCGAAGGCAATCGGCGCGATCGGCGCCAGCCCAAAGATGGCCAGCGCGATGCCCGTCAGCGCCAGCCCCAGCACGATCAGCCGCGTCCCCTGCTTGCTGAAGCCAGGCATGCTCGCCAGCAGCGCGCCCAGCGTCAGGCCGCCAGCCTCCAGCGCCGCCAGCACGCCCAGGTAGAGCGCAGGCAGATTGAGCTGGTCACCCAGATAGAAGACCTCCAGCACGCTCAGCCCGCCGCCCACCAGCGCCAGCGCCAGCAGCGCCAGCAGCGCCGTCGCGCTCGACTTACGGCCGCCCGCCAGCCCCAACCCCACGCGAATCTCGGCCATTGCCTGGGCGGCGTTGAGCGGCCCCTGCTGATACCACTCTGGCAGGGCCACCTCGCGCTCTTCCTCGGTCAGCGGCTTGGCGGTAGCCAGGCTGCCGGTCACCTCGGCGGCGAGCGCCTCGGCGCTCAGGTCGCGCTCGCCATCGTCGCGAGCGGCGCGCAGCAGATCATCGCGCGTGGCGTCGTCGGGCGCCACGACGGCGGGCGTCGCCTGCAAAAAGCCGCGCTGCGTCTCGGGCAGCGCATCGAGGAAGCCATCGGAATTGCCAGCCAGCACGAAGAGCAGCGCCGCCCCCAGCCCCACCAGGATGATGCGGTCGCCCAGCGCTAGAAACAGTACCGAGCCGAGCAGCGGCCCAACCACTGTGGCAACGGCTGAGCCGACGTAGAGGTCATTCGCCACCAGCTCGATCTCGCCGGGCGCCAGACAGACGCGCGTGGCGGCCACACGCAGCGGCTGGCGCAGGCGGCTGCTGGCGCCAAACGCGAAGAGCAGCATATAGAGGATCGGATAGAGCGTCAGGAAGTGCATGGCCACCACGCCCAGCGCCGCGACCACCCGCACGCGCCCCAGCCACGCCAGCATCTTGCCCGGCTCGCGCACATTCTCGAAGGCGGCGGCGAAGGGGCCAGCCAGCACGTAGGGGAAGCCGAAGGCGATGATGGCGGCCAGCACCGCCCACGGCGAGGCGGTCAGATAGGCCAGCCACATGATGACGCCGACGCTCAGTGCGCCCTCGCCCACCACCGACGCGACCTCGCCGCGCCAGAGATGCCCCACATTGCCGTCATGAAAGAGCGCGAAGCCGTTGCGCTTGCGGTGCAGCGCCTCCATATGCGCCGAGGTCATCGCGCCGGGCGCTCCAGGCGCGCTCGCGCCGAAGGGATCGAGCGGGTTGGGTTGGCTGGCGGCCCAGCGCGCGGAGGCGTCGGGCAGACGCCGACCATCTGGATAGGCCGAGGCGTCGTAGGGACGGTAGACATCGCCGCCCGACCGATCGGGCGCGAAGGGCGGGCGCGGGCGGGCGCCCGACGCGCCGGGGCGCATCATCGGCTGCCCCGGCCCGCTCGGGCGAAAGGATGGCGCGCCGGGGGGATAGCCGCGTGAGCCGCTGGCGCCGGGCCGACCCTGACCATATTGGCCGGAGCGGTCCGCCTGACGGTCGTTGCGTGGGTCGTTGCGTGGGTCGTTGCGCGGGTCGTTGCGAGGCGCGGGGGCGCGCCAGCGCGAAGCGCCAGGCTCGCGCGGCGGATAGTCACCCGGCATGTGTGTCTCCTCGCAACACGCGCCCCCGGAGCGCGGGTCACAGCGCCCTCAGCGCCCAGATAGAGGACGCCAGCCAGTACAGGATAGGGCTGGCCCGCGCGGAGTGTCAATCGCGCTGGCCCGAAGGGCTGGCGGCCAGGCTGCGACATGGCGTGGCGACGCGCGTGGTTTTCTGCTATGTTGCCTCGTGGGGAGGGGTGGCGATGGCGCACTGGGAGAAGACCTTACAGCAGGCCATGAGCGGTCAGGCAGATGCAAGCATCGCCTTTCGCGACCTGTGCGCGCTACTCCCACATGTGGGGTATATCGAAGATCGGCAAAAAGGCTCCCATCACATCTTCATCCATCCCGATCGTCCAGGGGAGGCCGTGAATGTGCAGCCTGGCAAGAGCGGAAAGGCGAAGTCCTATCAGGTTAAGCAGGCGCCGAACTGCTGCACAAGCATGGACACTAACGCTGGAGATGAGCGACACGAGAAAGACGATGGCCATGTATAAATACCGCATGCATCTGTATTGGAGTGAGCCAGATCAATCCTGGATTGTTGAGGTTCCAGACCTGCCGGGCGCTATGCAGATGGTGAGACGCCTGAGCAAGCCGTGGCGATGGCGCAAGTCATCATCAGTGAGTGGATCGAGACAGCGCAGACGCATGAGTGGCCTATCCCGGCGCCTACAGCAGAGCCAGCGGAGCCGGTCGCCCAGTAACAAAGGTGAAGGGGACAGGCTATCTTGGACGCCGATCAGGCGCTCACACCACGCTGCTCTCCTTGCAGGTCGTTCCTACGATGTTGCGCCCCCACCCCGCTAGCGGTCTGTTGGGCAACGTGCGGCTCATCTCGTCCATCTGGGGGCGCGCCGCGCGGTAAGGCTGGCGCTCTGATATGATGTGCCTGCGACTCGCTGGCGTGGAGGGTCGCTGAGGGGTCAGCGGCTGCGCCACGTCCACGGCGTCCACCATGTTCGA
>JAICVT010000013.1 GCA_025935235.1 Ktedonobacterales bacterium
GTGCCAGGGACCAGCGACGGATCGAAGGCGTCTATGTCGAACGTGACGTAGACCTCGTCGCTGAGCGCGCCGACGACCTCCTCGATCCAGTCGCGGCGACCGCGCAGGGTCTGCGCGTGGATGCCGCTGGCCAGCCACATTGGCAGCTTGCGCTCCTCCACCAGCCGCGCCTCTGGCTCGCTGAGACTGCGGATGCCCACCTGCGCGGTGCGTGGGCAGACCTCCAGTGTGCGCCGCATGATAGTGGCGGCGCTGTAGCGTGCGCCCTCATACTCGTCGCGCAGATCGGCGTGCGCGTCGAGCTGCAGCACGCTCAGGCTCGGATGTCGCTTCGCGAAAGCGCGGATGACGCCGATCGAGGTCAGATGATCGCCGCCGAGCGTGACGACGAATTTGCCCGCATCCAGCAGGTGGCCCGTCACCTGCTCGGTGCGATCTACCATCGCCTCGGCGTCGCCGTTGATGATCTCCACCGGGCGCAGCGTGTGGATGCCGACAGTATAGGGCGAGCGGCGCAGCTCGGCGTCATACAGCTCCAGGTTGCGTGAGGCGCTGATGATGGCCTGCGGACCCTCGCGCGTGCCGGGACGATAGCAGGTCGTGCCATCAAATGGTACCGGGGTGATGACCACCCGCGCGGTTGAATAGTCTGTGTATTCGGCATCCAGGTGCATGAACGCGATGGCGGGCGCGAGCGCCTCGTCCAGCGCGGTATAATCTGCCACGGTGACTTCTCCTCGCGTAGAAGCGCGCCTGTTCCCCCGCAACCATCTGGCGAGCGCGCAACCCCCGCATTATATCGCGAGGCAACCCCGCGCCACGACTGTGCGCCACGAGCGGCCTGGGCGCCGTGGTATGCTGTGGCGATGGCAAGCGCCGCGATGGATGGAGGGCGCCGTCGCCCGAAGTGTCTGGATTTCCGGGATTGCCGAGAGTGCCGGGATCGCCCAAACGACCGCGCCACGAGGTGTTTGTGCGCTGATGTGATCTGGCGTGGTCCGCGTGTGAGTGTTGAGTGCGCGTGCGAGCGCATGAGAGCGAGTGACGTCCGCTCGCTCGGATGAGCAGAGGCGCGAGCCTTGCCGGCGAGGGCCGGGGGTCAGAACGCGCCGAGTATGACCGAATTTGGTCAAGGAGCCTGTGTGGCGAACCGCATGTATGTGGGGAATCTCCCCTACTCCGCTACGGATGAGCAACTAGCGGATCTGTTCAAGGTGTTTGGTGAGGTGACGGAGGCCAGCGTGGTGCGCGACCGCGCCTCTGGCCAGAGTAAGGGATTCGGCTTTGTCGAGCTGGCCGATGAGGAGGCGATGCGCCGGGCCATGCAGTCGCTCGACGGCACCATGATGGACGGGCGCACGATTCACGTCAACGCAGCGGATGAGCGCCCCGAGCGTGAGTCCGCTCCGCGCCGCGACTTTGGCGAGCGCGGCGATTATCGCGGCGGCCCGCGCCGCGACTTTGGCGATCGCCCGCCACGACGCGAGTTTGGCGACCGTGGGCCGCGTCGCGACTTCGGTGACCGCGGCCCACGCCGCGAGTTTGACGACCGACCTCCACGTCGCGAGTACCGCGGGTACGACGACCGACCGCCACGCCGTGAGTATGATGATCGCCCGCCACGACGCGAGTATCGCGACGACGATGGTCGGCCGCCGCGCCGTGAGTATCGCGACTACGATGATCGCCCGCCACGTCGCAGCTTCGACGACCGACCGCCGCGCCGTGAGTATGACGACCGGCCTCCACGTCGCACGTACGACGACCGGCCGCCGCGCCGTGACTATGATGATCGCCCGCCACGACGCGAGTATGACGACCGTGGGCCACGCCGCGAGTCTCGCGACTACGACGACCGGCGACCGCGCCGCGACTATCGCGACGACGAGGATCGCCCGCCGCGTCGCTATGAGCGCCGTGATGAAGGGCGCGACGCCGGGCGCGACCGTGGCCCACGCCGCGACTTCGGCGACCGCCCGCCACGTCGCGAGTTTGGCGACCGCCGCCCGCCACGCCGCGACTTCGGCCCGGATCGTGGCCCGGACCGTGGCCCGCGCCGAGGAGGCGCGCGGCCCTGGGAGCGCGAGGAGCGCGGGGCGGCGTCCAGTTGGGAGCGACGCCACAGCTTCGAGCGCGGCGCCGAGCGCGGCCCACGTCGCCAGCGCGACGAACGGGACGAGCGCGAAGAGCGCGACGATAGCGGCAAGCGTCGCAAGACTCCGCGCCCAACCACTCGCCTCGACGTGAGTGAGATCATCGAACAGGAGAGCCAGGAGAACGAGAGCTAGCGCCGCGCGAGGGCCAGCTACCGCACGACCACGCGCTGGCCCTCGACGCTGAGGCGACCTGAGAGCGCCAGCCCAATCGCGTAGGGCAGCAGGCGGTGCTCTTCGACCAGGATGCGCGCCGAGAGCGATTCGACCGTGTCATCATCCAGTACGGGGACGGCGGCCTGCGCGATGATCGGCCCGGCATCCACCTGCTCGGTGACGAAGTGGACGGTGCAGCCGGAGACCTTCACGCCCGCCGCCAGCGCCTCGGTCTGCGGGCGCGGCGCCATGCCGCCCGCGAAGGCCGGCAGCAGCGACGGATGCACATTGAGGATGGCATTGGGGAAGGCGCGTGTGACGCTGGCATCCAGAATTGGCTTGTAGCCCGCCAACGCCACCAGCCGCGCGCCCGCTTCCCGCAGCGCGGCGACGATCGCCACCCCCGCTTCAGCCCGTGAGGGATAGTCTTTCGGGAAGATCACGCGCGTGGGGATGCCGTGCGCCGCCGCGATCTGGAGCGCGGGCGCGTCGGCGCGGCTGGAGACGACCAGCGCCACGCGCGCCGCCAGCTCGCCACTCGCGATGGCGCGCAGGATCGCCTGGAGGTTGCTGCCACGGCCAGAGACGAGCACGCCGATGCCGGGCGGCTCGGCTGAAGTCTGGGGCGTCGTCATGCCAGGCCCTCCACCCGCACACGCGGCGTCCCGGACTGCGAGCCATCCCACGCCCGCACGGAGCCGATCACCCGCGCCCCCGCCGGGCCAGCCAGCGCCAGCGCGCGCTCCAGTTGCTCAGGATGCGTGAAGACGACGAAGCCGATGCCGAGGTTGAAGACACGCGCCATCTCGTCCCACGCGATGTCACCGCGCCGCTGGATCAGCCGGAAGATCGGCAGGACATCCCATTGCGTGGCGTCGAAGTCGGCGCCCAGGCCATCTGGCAGCACACGCGGCGTATTATCCACCAGCCCGCCGCCGGTGATGTGCGCCATGCCCGCGACCAGTCCCGCCTCCAGCAGCGGCGTCACGTCGTCCAGATAGCAGCGGTGCGGCAGGAGCAACTCATCGCCGAGCGAGCGGCCAAGCTCTGGCGGCGTGGCGCTTACGTCATCGCGCTCGAAGACATGGCGCGCTAGCGAATAGCCGTTGGTGTGCAGGCCAAGCGAGGGGAAGCCGATGGCCACGTCGTCCGCGCGAATCGCTTGCCCGCTGATGATGCGGTCACGCTCGACCACGCCCACAATCGTCCCGGCCAGATCATACTCGCCCGGCGCGTAGAAGCCCGGCATGGCCGCCGTCTCGCCGCCGATCAGCGCGCAGCGCGCCTCGCGGCAGCCCTCCGCCACGCCGCGCACCACGGCCACCGCCTGATCGCCATCTATCGCGCCGAGGGCGAGGTAGTCGAGGAAGAAGAGCGGGCGTGCGCCACACACCAGGATGTCGTTGACGCAGTGCGCCACCAGATCCTTGCCGACTGACTCATGGCGGTTGAGCGCGAAGGCGATCTTGAGCTTGGTGCCCACGCCGTCAATCGAGGAGACCAGCACCGGATCGCGCAGGCCCAGCCCGCCAATCGCGAAGAGGCCGCCGAAGCCGCCCATCGCGCCCAGCGCCTCTGGTCCCAGCGTCGAGCGAATCGCGTCGCGCATGCGCAGCTTGGCCTGATCGGCCTCGTCCAGGTTCACGCCAGCGTCCGCATAGGCGCAGGCAGGCTGTGTCATGTCTCCTCCAGAGTCATACTCTCTAGCGTGGCAGGCCCATCAGATCAGCGCATGTCGAGCAGGCGCAGCAGCTCGGCCTGACTTGAGCGCAGCGTGTGGCGCACGCGCGCCAGGCTGGCGGCGCTCTCGGCCAGCGTCACCACTGTGGCGAACTCGCCCAGCGGGTCGACCATGACCAGCGCGTCGTCGTATTCCAGTACGCTCGCCACGGTCGGCCCGGCGCCCAGCTCGGCGCCCAACGCCTCGGCCACGCTCAGCGCGCTGGCTCCCAGCGCCCCCAGCGCCTCACGCAGCCGGTCATCCGCGCGCCCGGCGGACTCGATTAGCAGGCCCTCGCGCCCCACCAGCACGGCGGCGCGCACGCCGGGAATCTCGATCAGGCGGGCAAGCACATCGCGCGGACTTGCCATCTGCGCAGGGTTCCTTTCACCTCGAAGCCGTCTCGGCGCTTACGACCGGCTGCCACCCGCCACGGGTTGGCCGCGATCCGGGCCGACGCCGCTCGGCTCCAGAGCCAACTTGTCGGCCAGGTCCATCTGCACGGGCATCGGATAGGTACCCGTGAAGCAGCCAACGCAGAATGAATCGCCGGGCAGATCAATCGCCTTGACCAGGCCATCCAGTGTCAGATAGTGGATGCTATCCACGCCGATCTCGCGGCCAATCGCGGCCTCGTCTTCCAGCCGCGCGGCGATCAACTCCTCGCGACGCGCCACATCCAGCCCCAGGTAGCAGGGCCATTTGAACGGCGGCGAGGTGATGCCCAGATGCACCTCGGTCGCGCCCGCGTCGCGCAGCAACTGCACCAGCGGCTTCGAGGTGGTGCCGCGTACGATGCTGTCGTCAATCATCACCACGCGCTTGCCCTTCAGCACAGCGCCGAGCGCGTTGAACTTCATCTTGACACCCAGCGCGCGCATCTGCTGGTCGGGCTGGATGAAGGTGCGACCGATGTAGCGATTCTTGATTAGCCCATCGGCGTATTGCAGGCCGCGCGCCTGCGCATAGCCAGCGGCGGCGGGCGTGGCGGAGTCTGGCACGCCGATCACCAGATCAGCCTGCACGGGATACTCCTCCGCCAGCTGGATGCCCATGCGCTGGCGCGCCAGATAGAGCGAGCGATCGCTGATGACGCTATCGGGCCGCGCGAAATAGATGTACTCGAAGAGGCAGGCCGCGCGGCGCCGTGACTTCTGGCCGCGCACTGAGCGCAGTCCGTCCGCGCCATCGCCGCTGATGGCCACGATCTCGCCCGGCTCGACCTCGCGCACGAACTGCGCGCCGATCGTGTCGAGCGCGCACGTCTCAGAGGCGACCACCCAATGGCCATTCAGTTGGCCCAGGCAGAGCGGACGCACGCCAAATGGATCGCGCGCGGCCAGCAGCTCCGTGGGCGTGAGGATCACCAGGCTGTAGGAGCCTTGCAGCGACGGCATGATGCGCCGCAACTTATCGGCGTAGGTCAGCCCCGGCGCGATGGCCAGCATGCGCGCGATGACCTCGGTATCGCTGGTGGACTGGAACGTCTCACCCTCATCCACCAGCCGCGCGCGCAGCGTCAGCGTGTTGGTCAGGTTGCCATTATGGCCGATGGCAACCTGACCCAGCGTGCCACTTGAGATGATCGGCTGCACGTTCTCCTGCCGGTTCGAGCCGGTCGTGGAGTAGCGTGTATGGCCAATCGCGGCGAATCCTGGCAGGGCGCACAGGCTCTCCTCGTTGAAAACCTGCGACACGAGTCCAATGCGGCGATGCGCGAGCAACTCGGGCGCGCCGGTGGTTGTGACGATGCCCGCGCTCTCTTGCCCGCGATGCTGGAGCGCGTAGAGGCCGAAATAGGTCACCCTGGCGACATCCATGCCAGGCGCATAGATGCCAAACACCCCGCACGCTTCATGCGGACGGTCCATCGGCTCGTCGTCGAGCGCCTGATCGGTCAACGTCCACTCGTCTCCGAGGGCGCCAGTCGGCCGACTGGCGGCGTCGCCCTGCATGCGCTACCTTCTTTTCTTTCAGAAGCTCAGAAGCTCAGAAATGGCCCGTTCAGAGTGTCCCCCGCGACCGGTCGCTCTGGGGGTGAAGCGCCCCTGGCGTTGACGATGGCGCCAGCCGTTAAGATGGTACCACATCGCATTCCGGGAACCGCCACCCCTGACCCGACCAGCAGGGCGGCTGTTTACGTCGCGATATGATACAATGTACCTGCATCCGAGAGCGCGACTCAAACGTATCAATGCTAGAGTTATCCGACATTATGCGAGAGACCTGACTATGTCGCAGCGACAGGGCGGCGCATCCGTTCGCCGCGTGAGGGCGCCAATGATGACAGACGATCAGAGTGCGGGCCATGCCAACCAGCCAACCCGATCCGATGCCACTAGCCGCGCTGACCAGTCGGCGTTTGACGCGCGGCAGACCACCAGCGAGCGCTATTTGCGCATAGATGAGGTCGCGCGCCGCACCAGCCTCACCAAGCGCACCCTGCGCTACTACGAGGAGCTGGGGCTGCTGGAGCCTGCCCAGCGCTCAGAGGGCAACTACCGACTCTACAGCGAGTCCGACGTTCGCACGCTCGAACATATTAAAGCCATGCGCGATCTGCTCGGCCTGGAGTTGAAGGAGATTCGCGAGATGGTGGCCGCCGAGCTGGAGCGCGAGCGCATCCGCGAGCAGTGGCGCACAGATTTGAATCCGGAATCGCGCCTGCGTGCGCTCGACGAGGTCGAGCAGGTGTCACGCCGCGAACTGGAGTTACTGGAAGAGAAGCTGGCCGGCCTACAGGAGATGCGGAGCGTCCTGCTGGAGCGCATGGAGAAGTATCAGCGCTTGCGCGGTGAGATTCGCGCGCAACTGCGCACGGCGCGCACGGGCGCACGCCGCGATGAGCGGAGTGATGAGCCACAGGAGGCAGGCGCCGGAGCCTGAGCGGCGCCTCAGTCCTGCCCTGTCGCTCGCGGCGCGGTGGAGCTGGGCGCCGGACTTGCCACCGAGGCGCCAGAGCCGCCATGTCCACCGCTGGGCGCGGGCGTCGGCGCGTGGCCCGTGACTCCATGGTCATCGCGAACGAGATTCGTGGTGATGGCAACGGTGTCGTCGCTCATCTGCACGCCGACCACCAGCGTTTGCTGCGTCAACGCATCGGCGGCCACCCGCACCTTGATCTGTGTCGCGCTGAGCGTGAGGATATCGCCGACGGGATCGCCATTCATCAGTATCTGCGCCCCCTGCGTGAAACCCGCGCCGTTCACCACCACGATCACGTCGCCCGCGCTGGCATGCGCATCATGCGGGGAGGGCGCATCTGAGAGCAATCGCGCTTGTGTGACCTGTAAGCTGGTTGCGCCCCACGTCCGTAGCGCATCGGTCACCTGCGCTCGCCCCTGCCAGTCGAAGATCGCCAGCGACGCGCGCAAATCAGCCACGGCGCCCTGGCGGAACTGCGCCACGCGCTGCTGCGCCGTCTGACGCGCGCTGGGATCTTGCACAGCGGCGGCGTCTTGCGCGGCCTGCGCGTCATCCGCTCGCAGCGCGCCCAGCGCCACCAGCGCCGCCGCCGCATCATCGCGCGCGACATCGCCATCATAGGCGGCAAGATCCGCTTTGGCCCGCGCCAGCGCGGCCTGGGCCGTCTCGGTGGGCGATGGGAACGCCTGCGACGCGACATGCTGCGCGAACTGCCGGACAGGGTAGAGTGGCGCGCCGGGAGCGGCCTGCGCCGTGAAGACTCCCAGCCCGACAGTCAGTGCCAGCGCCGCCGCCACCGCGGCCCACGCCACGCGCCCCGGAATGCGCCATTGTGTGCGCGGCTCGCCACGCCAGCCAGGCGAGCCAGAGTCGCGCAGGGGTCGCGGCTCTGGGTGGATGATCTCTGTCGTCGGCGCCGTCCGCGTCACCGGCTGCGCCGCCGACTGGCCGACCCGCGCCAGCACGCGGCGCTCCAGGTCGGCGGCAAACTCCGCAGACGGAGCGGCATCGTGCAGCGGATCGAGACGTGCGGCGGCGGCGAGCAGCGGCGCCAGCGTCGGGTCAGCGGGCGCGCGCCGCCACTCGGACGCCACGGGGCCGCGCCGGGGCCAGGCGCGCTCAGCAGTGCGCTCGGTCAGGAGGCGATCCAGCATCTCCTCTGGCTGCATGGCTAGTCCTCCCTGCTCTGCTGACGCGAACGACGCATGAAATCGCCTGCCATCGCCTGTGCGCCCTGTGCGCCCTGTGCGCTCCCGGCGTCTCGCAGCAGGCGCTCCAGTGAACTGAGCGCCCTGAACTGGAGCGCGCGAACCGCCCCCGGCTGCTTGCCGAGCAGCGTCCCGACATCCTCGGCGCTGTAGCCCAGCACCGCGCGATAGAAAATCACCGTGCGCTGCTCCTCGGTGAGATGCTCTAGCGCCGCGACGACTTCTGAGAGACTCTCTCGGGCGGTAATCACATCCAGCGGATCGCGCTCGCCGGGCAGCAGCCAGTGCGCCACATCCGCCTCATCGGCGGTCATCGGGCGCGCCGTCGGGCGCATCTTGCGCCGCCGGAAATACATGGCGACCTGATTGCGCGCGATGCCCAGCGCCCACGCCACGAATGTCAACTCGTCGTGCGCGCGCGTCTCGGCGATGCGCTCCACGATGACGAAGAAGGTATCAGCGGTGATGTCTTCGGCGGCATGGATGTCGCCTACACGCGCCAGCGCATAGCGATAGACGACTGGCAAGAATCGCTTGTAGAGCAGCCCCATCGCAACGCGGTCGGCGGCCCGCGCGCGCTGAAGCGCCTGCTCGAATGGCAGCGCTGGCGGCCACGTCATGCTGCCGCCAGCAGCCCCTGGCCGGGATGGCCGAGCCGCGCCCCCTGGGTCAGATCCAGCATCAGTTTGTTGATCGCCTCGCGTCTGGCGCATGCGCGCTTCGGACCTCTCTGGTCGCTCCACGGTCTCGAATCTACTGGCCTCAGCATGTCCACACGCGGGAGAACGGTCCGCGGTCACGGACGTTCGGCGCCTGGGAGAATCCTCCCACGACGCCGAACGCCACTCGCTCGCCGATGTGTTCGCGGCTCTAGTCGCCCGAAGCGTCCGAGCTGGCGCCAGAGTCGGAGCCATTGCTATTCGAGGCGCCGGACCCTTGCAGCGTTACCTTCCAGGCGTCGTAATTCGCGCCATCCTGCGTGGCCTGCACCTGCACATGGCGCGTCCCGATGTTGGCGCTCGCGCACACATCCGCCAGCGTCGCGGCGGTATGCGCGCTGTTGTCGCCCGCATTGGCGCTGTTATCGCCGCTGGAGCTGCTCGCGCCGCTCGAAGCGCCATCCGCGTGCGTGCTGTTGTCGCCCTTGGCGCTGCTCGCGCCCGCGCCGGTCGCGCTGCTCGCGCCGCTCGAAGCGCCATCCGCGTGCGTGCTGTTGTCGCCCTTGGCGCTACTGGCGCCCGCGCCGGTCGCGCTGCTGCCCTGGCTCGCATCGGTGTGGGTATCGCCATTGATCTTGGTCGTCGCGCTGACTACGAAGGTCCAGCTCTTGCCCGCGCTATCTGTGACAGAGATGGTCGCCGGGGGCGTGGAGGTCGAGCAGGCCGTCAGCAGCCCCTCGACGCCAATCGTATGCGCATGCGAGCTGGAGTTGGCATTGGAGTTCTCCGACGCCAGATTCACACCCAGCGTGGAGAGATGGCCAGTGGTGGCCGCCACCGCGACAGCGGAGCCGCCGCCACCCACCAGCACAACGCCGAGAACGGCCAGCGCGACTTTGCTGTGCGTCACAGCGAGGATCTTGGAAAGCATCTGTCTGTGGTCCCTCCGAACGGATATGACGACTTCAGTCGGCCCAGGCGCCATTGACCAGGCCCATGAGGACTTCATCAGCACAGTTGCTTCACGTTGCGCGGTGTTACGGGCTGGTAGTACCCGCGTCACTGCCCATTCTGGCGCCTCGGTCGTCCGGTCTGCTGCGCGGATAGCCCGATGTGGTACGATTTCAGACGCGAGTGAGGCGTCCGCGGGCGCACGGCCCAGGCAGAAGCCCAGGCAGAAGCCCAGGCGAAGAAGGGCAACACGATGGCGCAATTTGACGAAGCGGCTGTGCGGCAACGTCTCACAGCAGATCTGGAGCAGGTCGAGCGCGACATCTACGCACGCACGAAAGGCGAGCAGGTGGTCAGTCCCAGCGAGGGGACCGACGGCACAGGTGTCACCAGCGAGGCCAGCGACGAGGGCACAGCGCTTACCGAATATGACCGCAATCAGGCGATGCTCGACAATGATCGCGCGCTCGAGACGCAGATCAGGGCGGCGCTGGAGCGGCTCGACGCGGGCAAATATGGCATCTGCGAGGTGTGCGGCAGAGAGATCAGCGCCAAACGCCTGGAGGCGCTGCCCTATGTGACGCTGTGCATTGACGATCAGGAGCGGCTGGATCGCGGGCGCAGCCAATAACATCCCGACCGCGAGCCGCAACCGCGAGCCGAACGATAGTAACGTAACGGTGTGAGGTAGCATGTCGTCGTCCCGATACCACGATCTGATCGCGCTGATGCTGGGTCTGGCGGTGCTGGTCGCCGATCAGCTCACCAAGCTCTGGATTGTCCAGTATTTCGGCGCGGAGGGTCAGCGCCCGCCCATCTCGATCGTCGGCGATGTGCTGACGCTCTACTACGTCCAGAATACAGGCGTCGCGTTTAGCCTCTTCGAGGGGCAGGGCTTCAAGTTCGTGCTGATCGCGCTGGCCTTCGGCCTGATCTGCTACCTCTACTGGCGCTTCCGCGAGACGGCGACCCTCTGGCTGCGGCTGGGCTTCGCGCTGGTGCTGGGCGGGGCCGTCGGCAACCTGCTCGACCGCTTCACGCACGCCTACGTGGTGGATTTCGTCCATTTCCAGATTCCTGGCTACTTCGATTTCGCCGTCTTCAACGTCGCCGACAGCGCCATCACCATCGGCGTGATCGTGATCGCCCTCTGCCTCTATCGCATCGGCCCAGGCGCGGTCGAGCCAACCAGCGCACCGACCACCATAGGCGCCACACACGAGGCGAGCGAGCCGCGCTAGCGTGACGATGGCACGACTGCCAGGGGAGCCATGAGCCACCATCCGCGCGCCACCCATCCCTCCGCCATGCCGCCCGCCGCACCCGTGGATGACGCGGCGTGGGAGACGCTGCCTGTCACCGAGGCGATGGAGGGGCAGCGGCTCGACCGCGCCCTGACAGATCTGCGCCCAGACCTGTCGCGCACGCGTATCCAGGCCGCCATCAAGGCAGGCGAGGTGACGGTGAATGGCAAGTCGGCCAAGCCCAGCCTCGCGCTGGAGCAGGGACAGCGCATCGCCCTCTCGCCCACCCTCGGCCAGAGCGCCGCACGCGGGGCCGCCGCGCCGCAACCAGAAGCCATTCCGTTGCGCATCGTCTTCGAGGACGAGCATCTACTGGTGGTGGATAAACCCGCCGGGCTGGTGACGCATCCCGCGCCGGGGCATGCCAGCGGCACGCTGGTCAACGCGCTGCTAGCGCACACGCCCGAGCTGGAGGAGGGCGACAATCCGCAGCGGCCCGGCATCGTCCACCGGCTGGATAAAGACACATCGGGGCTGCTGGTGATCGCCAAAGACGCCGCGACCCACGCCGCGCTGGCCGACCAGATGCGTGAGCGCGCGATGGTCAAGCGCTATCTGGCGCTGGTCGAGGGGCGCATGGAGCCGCCCAGCGGGGTGATCGAAGCGCCGATTGGCCGTGACCCGCGCAATCGGCTGCGCATGGCGCTAGTCAGCGCGGCCCACGGCGGGCGCGAGGCGCGCACGCGCTTCCATACGCTGCGCTATCTCCCTGGGCGCACGCTACTCGAAGTGCAGCTTGAGACGGGGCGCACCCACCAGATTCGCGTGCATCTGGCGGCGCTGCATCATCCCGTCGCTGGCGACCTGACCTATGGCCGCCCACAGCCGCCAATGCCGCCGCGCCAGTTTCTGCACGCCGCGCATCTGGAGTTCCGCCATCCCGCTACAGGGCAGTGGATGGTCTTCGATGCCCCCCTGCCCGATGACCTGGCCAGCTTCCTCGCGCGGCTTGAAAAGCGGGCGGAAAAATAGCGCGCCAGCGCTGGCCATTCCTTGACTTTTGCCTCCCTGCAACGTATATTCTCTAGGCTGCCGGTGGGATACCCCCCACCCGTATGCGCGGGCCGTCTCGATACGCCGAGCCGCCTCCTCGGGCATGCGCCATCGCGCGTGGTCGCGGTTGCCACAATGGAGTGGAGAGCCGTTTGGGTAGGGAGCCTGGTGAGCAGAAGGGACTGTTATGAGTACTGGCTGTGTGCCCTACACCTACTACAACTACCTCAGTTGGTACATCGCCTGTTTCCATACAGGCGAGAGCTAGCGACCGCGGTCGCTGTCCAAGGAGTCGCCCGTGTTCGGTCCACACCTGATTATTGATGGCTCGCGGTGCGATACCGCGAAGCTCGCAGACCGCATCCTCGTCGAGCAGGTGCTCAACGACTACCCCTCCGCCATCGGCATGACCAAAATCGGCGGCCCATACATGTTTGAGTATCAGGCCCCCGATCCCGCCTACTCTGGCGTCTCTGGTCTGGTGGTGATCGCCGAGAGCCACATCGCCATCCACACCTTCCCCGAGCTTGACTACTTCACGATGGACATCTTCTCGTGCAAGAACTTTGACCACGAGAAGGCCATCGCCTACATCAAAGACGCCTTCGACGTGCGAGAGATGGACCGCATGCTGGTGCAGCGCGGCCTCTCCTTCAAGGGGCCGCACCACGGCGCCAACGGCGCGACCGACGAACTGATCGCCGCCGCCGAGGCGCGCCTGGCCGCCGGGATCATCAGCAAAGAGCCTGCGTTGCCCGACCAACCCGCCGACCAGCCCATGACGCGCGAGGCCGCGCTGGCCCGCCGCGCGGCGCCGGGCGAGGGGCGCATGCTCTGGCCGCAATACGGCGTCACGCCCGACGCTGGCTCCTATGGCGCCAATGCGCTCGGCCCGACCGGTGACGACTGCGAGACCTGCGCGCGTGGCGGCGCGACCGTGATGGCGCTTGGGCATGTCGGCGAGACCGTCACGCTGCCCGATGGCCGCACGCTCACGGCGACCGAACCGCCGCTGGTCAATCCGACCGCCTCCATCAGTGGCTTGCTCGATAAACTGACGGCGGGCGCCGGGCAGGGCCGGGCGCTGGGCCGCGCGCTCGCCGCGTGGGAGCGGCTGGCGCGCGCCAGCGATACCACTATTGCGCTGACGCTGGCCGATCCGGTCATCGCTGCGGGCCTGCGCGAGACGTTGGTCTACGCGGTCGAGCATCGCTATGTGGATGTGATCGTGGCCAGCGCCGACGACCTCTTCGCCGACCTCTATGAGTCGCTCGGCGAGGCGCACTACGCCGACGACGCGGGCGTCATCGCCAGCGACGCGGGGCGCGCCCACGCGCTGGCCTTCCTGGACGAGTTCCTGGCGCGGGCCGACGCCAGCCGCATCACGACCACCCCGGCGCTGTGGCAGGCGCTCGGCGAGCGGCTGCAATCCAGCGCGCCGCGCAAGGGACTACTGCAGGCGGCGGCGACCTTCGGCGTGCCGATCTTCACGCCCGACATCAGCGCCAGCGTCGTCGGCGCTGCGCTGCTCCGGGCGCGGGCGCAGAGCAGCAGCCTCAGCCTGGACGCCAGCGCCGATCTGGCCGATCTGGCGCAGCTGCTAGGCGCGCGCGCCAGCCTGGGCGTCATCCGCATTGGCGCGGGGCTGGCGGATAGCCTGCTCTTCCAGGCGCGCGACGCGGCCGCCTCACTGGGCGCTCAGCGGCCTGCCCTCGCCGAAAGCGTCACGATCGGCGCGACGGCGCCGGGGCAGGGCGTCGCCGTGGCCACAGACGCCTCGCTGGCGGCGCCGCTGCTGGTGACAGGCCTCGCCCAGCGCATCCCCGGCGTGCGTGTGGTCGAGCAGCCCACCGACGAGCGCCAGGACGATCGCAAGGGCGAGCCTGCGCTGGCGTGAAATCTCATCCCCTACCCCCTCTCTCACAGGGCGAAGGGGGAATAATGCAAGCGCCCCGCTCCTCATTTGGGGAGTGGGGCGCTTCGTTTCGTCAAGCAGCCGCGACGGCGCGAATATGCAGCCTCAGGCTGGAGCGATGCCGCATGGCAGCGAGTGCCGCGCCAGCTCATCGCGATAGTGTTCGGCCAGCTCGCGCGGGCAGACCGCGATGATGGCGAATCCCGATGTGCGAATCTCGCTCATGGCGCGCTGCGCGCGCTCTGCGCCGAGTGTTGACAGCAGGATGTTGCGCCAGGCCAACGGCCAGGTCAGTCGCGCCGCCCGCCGGGGATCGCCGACCCGCACAAAGACGCGATACAGCGGGATGAGGCGCAGCGCCAGCGCCACCTCATCGTCAGATCGTTCGCGCGGAGCGCACAGTGTCCACGAAACAGCTTCGCCGCGTCCGGTGACGCGCCTGGGAAACCACGGTACCCGCATGGATGGCAGACCTCCGCGTGAACGCCGTGCTGCGCGCTGAGAGGGTATAAGTCCCTCACTCGCGGCTCGGCTTACGTACAAAAACGGAGAGCGAGGCCGCCGCGCCACACTCCCGCGCAAAGGGACGACAGACACCTGGCCAGGAATATCGCGACGAGACATTGGCCGCTACTGTCCGTGGCGCCCTGGTTGCGAATCCGCAGGCTGAAACCAGAACCTTACCAGCCAGCGGGCGAGACGATCTGTGAGTGACCATCTCGGAGCAAGGAGCGCGACGATGCGACAGATGTCTATGGAGACGCCCGGCCAGCCCGATCAGAGCGCCACAGCTCCCGACGCGCGGACGGCAGCGCGCGAGGCTGGCCTGCGCTACGTCACTGATCGCCAGCCCGGCATCCGGCGGAAGCGCGCGGGCAAGGGGTTCAGCTACATCGGCCTGGATGGGCGGCCAATCCGTGACCGGGAAGAGCTGGAGCGCATCCGGCGGCTCGGCATCCCGCCGGCGTGGAGCGACGTGTGGATCTGCGCCAGCCCACGCGGCCACTTGCAGGCCACCGGACGTGACGCGAAGGGGCGCAAGCAGTATCGCTATCACGACTGCTGGACCCGCGAGCGCAGCGCAACCAAATATGAGCGCATGATCGCGTTCGGTGAGGCGCTGCACGCCATTCGCGCCCAGGTCGAGCGCGACCTGAAGCGGGAGGGGCTGCCGCGCGAGAAAGCCATCGCTACGGTCGTCAAACTGCTCGACAGTACGCTGGCCCGCGTCGGCAATGAAGAATACGCCCGCCAGAATCACTCCTACGGGCTGACGACGCTGCGCCAGCGCCATGTGGAAATTGAGGGCGCCAGCGTGCGCTTCGAGTTTCGCGGCAAGTCGGGCAAGTCGCAGCGTGTCGAAGTCCGCAACCGCAGGCTGGCCAGCGTCGTGCGCCGCTACCTTGATCTGCCGGGCTACGAGCTGTTCCAATACCTCGATGACAGCGGCGAGCGCCATGTCGTGAAGTCCGACGATGTGAACGAGTACCTGCGCGCGGCCACTTGCCAGGACTTCACCGCCAAGGATTTTCGCACCTGGGGCGCCACGACCCTGGCGCTACGGCGGCTATGCGAGCTGGGCGCTGGTGGCACGCAGACCGAAGCGCAGCGTAACGTACGCGAGGCAATCGCGGCGGCCGCGCAACAGCTCGGCAACACGCCCGCCATCTGCCGCAAGTCCTACGTCAACCCGCGCGTCATCGAGACCTACCTGGATGGCGTGCTGATCCCGGAAGTCGCGCGGCTAGAGGCACGGTCGGCCTGCCCCGGACACGACGGGTTGCGCCCAGACGAGACGCTGACGCTGCTGTTCCTCAAAGCGCTGGAGCGTGACATGCCCGTCGCCAGCTAACCCCCTCCGGACGATTTCTCTCTGCGGAGAGGGGGCTGGAGGTGAGGTCACCGCTAGCCGCCAACCTCGGCCCCCAGGCCGCGCAGATCATCGAAGAACCAGGGGTAGCTCTTGGCGACGGCGTCAGCCCCAACGATGGTGAGGCCGCGCTGGCAGCGCGTCGCCAGGATCGCCAGCGCCTGCGCCACCCGATGATCGTCATGCGCGTTCACCGTCACGCCACCCGGCAGCCCATCTGGCCGCCCACGCACGATGATGGCGTCAGGCAGCGGTGTAACGTCTGCGCCCGCACGGGCGAACTCCGCGCACAGATCCTCGATGCGGTCGCTCTCCTTCAGCCGCAGCGTCGCCACCCGCTCGAAGCGCGTCTCGCCAGGGATGAAGCACGCCAGCGCGGCCAGCGCCGGAACGCTGTCTATCAGCGCGTCACCGTCAATGCGCCGAGTGAACGGGCGCCAGCCGGGCCGCTGGATGGCCGGGCCACCTACCAGCGTCAGCGGCGCATCCGACGCGGCCTCGGTGGGGCGGCTGACGAGCGGCAGTCCCAGCGTGTCGCAGGCGGCCAGCAGCGCGCGCAGGTCATCGTCGCCCGCCGCCAGATCCTCCAGCCGTAGCGGCGCGCCCAGCGCGAATGCCGCCGCCAGCAGCGCCGCCGCCGAGGGCGTGTCGCCGGGGATGCGGTACTCGCGCGGCTGGTAACGCTGCCCGCCCGCAACCCGAAACGCCAGCAGATCATCTGCCGCCTCAATCCAAACGCCAGCGGCGGCCAGCGCGCGCAGCGTTGCGCGCACGAGTGGTCGCGAGCGCAGTTCATCGGTGACGCTGATCGTCAGGCCATCGGGCAGCAGCGGCGCGAGATAGAGCAGCGCGCTCAGATATTGCGAGCTATTGCGCCCTGAGACGCTGACCGCGCCCCCGCGTGGCGGCCCACCGCGCAGCGTGATCGGCAGCAGTCCACCCGGCTCACGCGCGTCCACTGCGATACCCAGCGAGCGCAGCGCGTCGAGCAGGTCGGCGTTCGGGCGGCGTCCCAGCGAATCGGGATGATCCGTCTCGAAGCGCACCTCTGGCAGCAGCGCGCCGATGCCCAGCAGCAGCCGCAGCACAGCTCCCGCGTTGCCCACGCGCGCCACGCCATCCGCTGGCCGCCGTGGTCGCCCGCCGACGCCCATCACGCGCAGATTCCAGCCCCCCGTCTCGCCGCTCGCGCCCACTGGCTCCGCTGGCTCCCAGCGGGCGGAGGCTCCCAGCGCGCGCATCGTCCGCGTCAACACAGCGGTATCGTCGCTCAGCGCTGGCCCCGCCACTACGCTCTCGCCCTCGGCCAGCAGCGCGTTCAGCAGGTAGCGCAGGGTATAGTATTTCGAGCCGGGCAGGCGCGGCGCGCTCGTCGCGCGCTCCACCGCCGCGCGCGGCCCGACGAACACGCGCTCCGGCGGCGACGCGACAGGCGGAAGATCAGCCTCGTCGAAGTCGGCTGTTGATGGTGGCATGGTTTCTCCCTGCGCGCCCCCCGGCCCCTCCCCCGCTGTGCGGGAGAGGGGGGCGGGAGGCGTGCGGCAATTGTGATCTCGCATCGCCTGCGATGACTTTCCGCTCCCTCTCCCTCTGGAAGAGGGCTGGAGTGAGGGCTCCCGGCCCCTCACGTGAGGCGCGGTGGTATACTAGCGGCGGGCTGCGCGCTGCGTCAGTGGCGGCGCGATGCGCCCTCCACGATACTCCTTCAGTCCGGCGGAGACGATGATGTCAAAGACTACGCCGCGCGCCACGCGCCTGTCCAGCCAGAGCGAGCGAACCAGGGGCGAGGAGCGCTTTCCTTTTTCCAAGGTGCTGATCGCCAATCGCGGCGAGATCGCGCTGCGCGTCATCCGCGCCTGTCGCGACCTGGGCCTCAACTCGGTCGCCGTCTATAGCGACGCCGACCGCGACGCGCCGCATGTGCGGCTGGCCGATGAGGCGGTGCGGCTGGGGCCAGCGCCCGCCTCCGAGAGCTACCTGCGTATAGACCGCATTCTGGATGCGGCGCGGCAGACCGGCGCGCAGGCCATCCACCCCGGCTACGGCTTCCTCTCTGAGAATCCAGAGTTCGCCGACGCCTGCGCCCAGGCGGGCATCACGTTCGTCGGCCCCAGCGCCCGCGTGATGCGCGAAATGGGCGAGAAGACGGCGGCGCGGCGCAAGGCCAAAGAGGCCAACGTTCCTGTCACGCCGGGCTACGATACTGGACTGGACAGCGCTGAGCAAGCGCTGGAGCTGGCCGAGCGCATCGGCTATCCCGTGCTGCTGAAGGCGGCGGCAGGCGGCGGTGGCAAGGGCATCCGCTTCGTCCACCAGCCCGCCGATCTGGCGTCTGCGCTGCGGCTGGCGCAGAGCGAGGCGCTGAGCGCGTTCGGCGACGCTTCAGTCTACATCGAGAAGGCGGTCGCGCCCGCGCGGCACATCGAGGTACAGATCTTCGGCGACCAGTTCGGCAACGTGATCCACCTGGGCGAGCGCGAGTGCTCGATCCAGCGCCGCCACCAGAAGCTGATCGAGGAGTCGCCCTCGCCCGCGCTCGACGAGGCTACCCGCGCGCGGCTGCTCGATTCCGCGGTACGCCTGGCGCAGTCGGTCGGCTACACCAACGCCGGGACGACGGAGTTCCTGCTGGGGCCGGATGGCCAGTTCTACTTCCTGGAGGTCAACGCGCGGCTCCAGGTCGAACATCCCGTCACCGAATGGCGCACCGGACTCGATCTGGTGCGCGAGCAGTTGCGCGTCGCGGCCGGGCTGCCGCTGAGCGTCCGCCAGGAGGATGTCACCTTCCGCGGCCATGCCATCGAGGCGCGCATCTCAGCGGAGGATCCCTTCAACAAGTTCCTGCCAGCGGCGGGCGCCGTCGAGGCGCTGCATGATCCCGCCGGGCCGGGTGTGCGGCTGGATAGCGGCCTCTACCAGGGCATGCGCATCCCGCTGTTCTACGATCCGCTGCTAGCCAAGCTGATCTGCTGGGGCGAGGACCGCGCCGAGGCCATCGCCCGCCTGCGCCGCGCGCTCGACGAATACGTCATCACCGGCGTGCGCACCACCATCCCCTTCGCCCAGTGGCTGATGCGCCAGCCGCGCTTCCTGGCCGGCGACTTTTCCACCGACTACATCGCCGAGGAATGGCGCGGTGAAACACCCGCGGCGCTCGCGGCGTCAGATGGCGCGGCGTCTGGAGATGCGGCGCTCTCGGCGGAGCAGGTGGCGGCGTTGGCGGCGGCGCTGGTCGCCCGCGATAGCGCCAGCGCGCATGGGGAGCGCAAGCGCGCGGCGGCGAGCGACGGACATGAGGAGGGCTGGCGCTGGCGGCTCGCCGGGCGCAAGACGGCGTCCTCTGGCTGGTAGCGCGACAAGCGCGCACGACGATCCGACGAGACAAGCGAGGGAACCTGTTATGAGCGATGCGCAGCCGCCCCGACGCGAGCGCACAATCACCTGGGAAGACCCGATGGCCACGCCTCGCGAGGCCGCGCGGCGAAAACTGAGTGGCATGCAGTTTCTGCGCGCCATCCGTGATGGCGAGTTGCCCCCGCCACCGATGGCCGCGCTGATGGGCATGACGCTGGCCACGGTCGAAGAGGGGCGTGTCGTCTTTACGGTTGAGCCAGCCGAATATCATTACAATCCTATTGGGGTCGTGCATGGCGGGTTGGCGGCCACGTTGATGGATTCGGCGATGGGGTGCGCCGTGCAGACGCTCGCGCCCTACGGCGTGGCCTACACCACGCTGGAGCTGAAGGTCAATCTCGTGCGGGCGCTGCGCAGCGGCATGGGCGTCGTCTCAGGCGAGGGCGTCGTGTTACACTTTGGTCGTCAGATCGCGCTGGCGGAGGCGCGCGTCATCGGCCCGGATGGCAAGCTCTACGCGCACGCGACCTCGACCTGTCTCATCATACGCAGCAGCGCGGCTGAGGGAGACTGATCGGGACGTATCGGGGCTGAGCGCGCGCGAGGCGCGCCGACTGATGGGCCGCGCTGGCGACCGGCGCGACTCGCGTAGCCCACGCCTGACAGGGAGGAGAGTGCGACATATGCCGCTGCGAGCGCTGACCTACAACATCCTCGTGGGTGGCGAAGAGCGATTGCCCTTCATCCGCGACATCATCCTCGGCCAGAGTCCTGACATTGTCGCCATTCAGGAAGCCAACAGCCGCGAGAATGTCGAGGAGCTGGCGCGCGCGCTGGAGATGCGGCTCATCATCGGCGAGGCGAATTCGCCCTTCCTCGTGGCGCTGCTGACCCGCCTGCCTGTCACCGGCGCCACCAGCCACCATCCGCCAGAGTTCGAGAAGGCCGCGCTAGAAGTCGAGACGCAGTGGGACGGCCAGCCGCTGCGCGTCATCACCACCCACCTCAAGCCGCACATCCATCAGGAAGCCGCCCGCGCTGAGGAGGCGCGAACGCTGCTGCGGCTGACTGGCCCGGCGGGCGGCGCGAACGGCGATGAGTTGCGCCTGCTGATGGGCGACTTCAACGCGCTCAGCCCAGACGACCGGTTCATCCCCGATATGGAGATCGCTGATGAGGACGTGGCCTTTGCCGAGCGCGCCTATGCGGCGCCCAGGCTGGCCATCCCGCCATTGCTGGCGGCGGGCTACGTTGATCTCTTCCGCCGCCTGCGCCCAGGTGAGCCGGGCTACACCGCGCTGGCGCCCACTCCCGTGACGCGCATTGACTACATCTTCGCCTCGCCCGCGATGGCACGCCGTGCCACTTACTGCGACCGCGTCACCAGCCCGCTGGTGATCCTGGCGTCTGACCACATGCCCGTGCGCGCCGACTTCGAGTGAGATCAATGGTGGCCCAGCTCGGCCCGGCTCTACTCGACGGATTTTTTGCGTAACGCAGGCGCACCTGCGCGCGATAGAGATGGTGAGGGGCGCGCGGTGGACGCGCCACACGAGTCGAGCAGGTTGAGAGCGAGCGCAGGGTATGTCGTCAAACCTGGCCATCGCCGCGCCAGCGGACGCGCTGAGTGAAACGCTGAGTGACGCGCTGGCGGCCGAGCGCCCTCGACTGGCGCGCTTGTGCCGCCAGCTCACCCATAACGCCGATGCGGCGGAAGATCTGGCTCAGGAGACGCTGCTGGAGGCCTGGCGCCTGCGCGACCGTCTGCGCGAGCCGACCGGGCTAAGCGCCTGGCTCAACGCCATCGCGCGCAACATCTGCCTGCGCTGGCTGCGAGCGCGGGGACGCGAGCAGGCGCGACTGGCCGCTCCTTCCACACGCGACGCCGCCGATGACCTCAGCAACTTCGGCGAGCGCATCCCCTACGACGCCCACGAGGCGCTCGCGGCGGAGGTGGAAGATCCGCTGGCGGAGGTCGAGCGGGCGGAAGTGGCGGCGCTGCTGAGCCGCGCCCTGGCCACGCTGCCAGAGACGACGCGCGCCCTGACGCTAGCCAGCGCGGAGCTATCCACCGACGAGCTGGCGCGGGCCTTCCATCTGAGCGAGGGAGCCGTGCGGGTGCGGCTGCATCGCGGACGCCAGGCGGTGCGCCAGGCGCTCAGCGGCGCGCTACGCTCCGAGGCTGAGGCGCTGGACCTCGCGCTGCCAGCCACGCCCATCTGGACTGAATCGCGCATCTGGTGTCCGTTCTGTGGCGTGGGTCACCTGCGCTACCGCGTGGATCGCGAGACGGGCGAGTTCGCCTTTCTCTGCACTGGCGGTTGCAAAGGCATGGCCGTGGCCGGGCGCGCGATCAGCGATGAACTGGTGCGCGCGGTCAGCAGCCCCAAGTCGCTTGTGACGCGCCACTGTCTCGCGCTGGCAGTGGCCTATCGCGAGGCGCTAGCGGGCGCTCGCCCCATCTGCGACTGCGGCGCTCCCATCACATTCACCGCGCGCTTCCCCGGCGACTCCATTGTTGGCAACTCGTATGGCTTGCTCGGCGCCTGCCCGAACTGTGGTCCGGTGGATGATTCGACAGCCTGGCATCTGGCGCTCGACACCGTGGAGGCGCAGCGGTTCTGGCGGCGGCATCCCCGCATGCGCTCGCTGCCGATCTCGACGCTGGAGCGCGACAATCGCCTCGCCATCGTCACCGGCTTCGAGGCGGCGGATGGCGCTGGCCGACTCGACATCGTCTCCGACGCCCACACCTACACGCTGCTCCACGTCGCCACGACCGACGCCCGCTGACCCAGCACCGGCATAATCGCCGCCTCGACTTCACCGCCAACTCTGCCGCGAGTTCCCCTCCCTGAAGGGGAGGGGGCAGGGGGAGAGGTTCCGCGCGCCACGCTCTACCGGAGGATAGCTCTATGCTTGCGACCCTGCGCAACCGCGACTTCTCGCTGCTCTGGCTAGGCGGCCTCATCTCGCAGGCGGGCGACTGGACACTGATGATCGGCCTGCCCATCGCGCTCTACCAGCTCACGCACTCGGTCGCGGTGCTCAGCCTCTCGCTGCTGGCCTCGCTGCTGCCCTCGGTCGTCGTTGGCTCGCTGGCGGGCGTGCTGATTGATCGTTGGGATCGCCGCCGCACGCTCATCATCAGCAACGTCCTGCTGGCGCTGCTGCTCGCGCCGCTGCTGCTCTTGCGCTCGGCCAACCTCGTCTGGCTGGTCTATATCACACTCTTCGTCGAGGCTTGCCTTGAGCAGTTTACCCGCCCCAGCGAGAACGCCCTGTTGCCCGCGCTGGTCAGCGGGGAGCAGCTTGTCTCGGCCAACGGGCTGATCTCAGTGGCCAGCAACATCGCGCGGCTGACGGGGCCTGCGCTGGGCGGCGTGATCGCTGTGTCCTTCGGGCTGATAGGCGTCACGCTGGCCGACGCCGCCTCCTTCATCCTGGCCGCGCTGCTCTTCACGTGCATTCGCGCGCCGCGCCGCCAGCCAGCCACCGCCGCACCCGTCTCCTCACCCGTCTCCGAAGCGCCACAACCCGCCGCGCGCTTCTCGCCGTTCGCGGCGCTGGCGCGCGCGGCGCGCGAGTGGCGCGAGGGGACGAGTGTCATCTTCCACCAGCGCGCGCTGGCGGTGATCTTCCTGGTCTTCAGCGTCACCTCGATCGGCGAGGGCATCATGGGAACGCTCTTCGTCGTCTTTATGACGGTGAACGCGCACGGCGACGCCCGCGCCTATGGCGGCACGATGAGCGCGCAGGCGGTTGGCGGGCTGTTGGGCGGCGCGCTGGTCGCGCTGATCGGCAAGCGGCTGATGTCGCGCTGGTCGCTCTTCATCAGCGCCACACTCTTTGGCGCGATTGATCTGGCGATCTTCAACGCGCCAACCTACTTCCCCTCGCTCGCGCCGCTGCTGGCCAGCAACGCCTGGGCGTCGCGCGTGACGCTGATCGAACTGCTGCTAGCGCTCTTCGTCATCGTCGGCGTGCCTGGCGTGGCGCTCATTAGTGGGCTGCAATCGCTGATCCAGGTCGCGGCGCCAGAGCGCTACCTGGGGCGGGTCTTTGGCGCGCTGGGGGCGTGCTCGGCGCTCTTCCTGGCGCTGGGCGTGTCGCTGGCGGGCTGGCTCGGCCCGCGGCTGGGGACGATCACCCTGCTCAACGCGCAGGGCGCCGGCTACATCGTCATGGGGCTGCTGCTGGCGCTGCTCGCTCGCCCAGCCGCCGCGAGCGCCACGCCAGACGCGCCCGCCGAGCCAACAACTACAGCCGAATCGGTGGCGCTCGGCGCGGAGTGAGGCGCGGACCCTCATCCGCTTCCACAATCTCCGCCACACAGCGGCCACACTGCTCCTGTTGCAGGACGTTCACCTCAAGGTTGTCTCCGAGATGCTGGGACACAAGACGGTGAGCAAGACGCTCGATACCTACTCACATGGGCTGCCAGACATGCAGAAAGACGCGACAGCGGCGCTCGACCGTTTGCTGGCGGGCAGTGGCGCTGAGCTGCACGCGCCGAGCGAGCAAGGAGATACAGGATAACGACCTGGAGATGGAGTACGCCATCATCGTTGTTGGAACTATGATAGTGAGTCCGGATTTCCGATGACCGCAGGCGTGATACCGGTATGTGGGTCCTCGACGTACTTCACAACGCCTGATCCCGCAGATCTCATATCACCACCTTGCTGTGCGGAGCCCCGACGAAGTCAAACAGAGCGCAAGGCAGTGCAAGGCAGTGCAAGGCAGTGCAAGCCCAACGTGTGGTCATAAAGCGAGGAGTAATTCGCCGTCGCGGCATACAGTTGGAGATTGGACGGCGATGTCGCGGCTTCACCTCGGCATGGGACTACGCCCCGCACAGCGGGCAGCCAACCGCCGAGTGAGGTTTCGCGTTTACCGATATCGCTGCACGCAGGATGGCCGAGAGCGCGACCGCGTGGA
>JAICVT010000282.1 GCA_025935235.1 Ktedonobacterales bacterium
GCTCGGCGGAGTGCGCCTGATAGTGGTTGATGCCAACGACGACAGGATACACCTTGAGTTGAGGATTTGGCGTGAACACGTTTACGTCCCCCCTGACACCGTCACACACCCCGTACCGCATGGCGCGCCCATGTCATGCTGATTGACGACTGCATCTCATGCTACAGCGCCAGTCAACTCACGCTGCTTCTGGTGATCTGGCGCCGCCCGGTCTCATGACCCAATCCCATGATAGTATACCTCGGTTGCAATTGTACAGGCTGCCTACAGGCTCGGACCTGGCCCACGCCAGCGACTGCATGGGAAGCCCGCCGCCAGTGAGCGGTGTACTGGTAAAACGCTCACTGGCGCATCGGTTGATGCGGACTATCCCGGCTAGAGAAACGCGGCAGCAACGAACCCATGCAGGATGGTTGGAGCGAGTAGAGTGCGTGTTCTCAGCAGCAGCGTGCCGGTGGCCAGCCCCAGTACGCCGTAGGAAACGAGCGCGGCCGCGCCGCCGACAACGAGGTTCGTGGCGCCAATCGAAACACTGACGAGACCGACATGCCAGAGGCCAAAAACGAGCGCCGAGAGCACAAGCCCCCATCCATTGGAGAACGCGCGCGATAAGCGGGTCATCAGCGCTCCACGGAACAGCAGCTCTTGCACTGGCGCAACAACGCACAGGCTCCAAATCAGGCGTATGAACGCTGCCTGCGGATTCAATAGCAACCGGCCAGTGACAAAGAGCAGCAGCGGCGCACAGGACCAGAGCCACGCCTGGCGCCATGAATGCTGGCCGCCAGTGACACCCATTTCGCGTGGTCGCGCGCCAAAGAAGAACAGCACGATCGCCAGCGCAATCAGGAGGGTCGGCGCAACCTGATAGCTCCCGTAGATCAGCCTGCTTCCGGTGACGGTCGGTTCGAACGCGAACTCGAGCTGGCTCCAGTAGGGGATGAAGGCGGTGGTTAGGGGCGTCAGCCCCGTAATCCAGAGCAGGTCGCGGGCGGACAGGATGATGAACAGGCCGAGAATGACAATCTGGATCCAGAGCAGTACCGTGCGAAATCGCGTCTTGCGCTGGGTGGTCCATCCAGGCGTGCGCTGCTGCTTCTGATCGCTCCGGTCGGTCAGCAACGCGAAGATGGCAAAAGCGGCAATGTTCAACATGCCTATCCGCGCGACGGCAGCATACCCGGTGACCTCAAGAATCATGATGGCGATGAAAAGCAACACGCCACAGGCAATGGTTTCTGGACGGCGGACTATGTTGAACAGTCGCGTGAAGGCGCTTCGCGCCGATTCGGTCGCTCGCCTTGCCTGAGATGAGCCTGACAGTACCTGCATTTGGAGCCTCCTGCCGTCCATTCTGGAGCACGCTTTGTCTGGAGTGAGGGGAACCCTGAGATGAGACGCGTCGAGATCCTGGCCTCGATCGGACGCCAGCGCATGCGGCGTGCGGACCTGACAGCGCGCTCCGTCACATGCGAACTCACAGCATCGGCGATCAAGATGTGGAGTCCGGGCAGGCGTGATGGCGCCGTATGCGCTTCCAGCCGTCCTCGCCCACCATCGTCACACTCCACCCATATACGCGGCGATCACCTGTTCCATCGCAATGCGACCAGTCATCCGCCCGTCGCCTGTCATCTAGAGTATAGACGAAAGGCCAAGCGGCATGGCGGCGCCGCTAGTCTGCCGGCGTCGCGAACAGCCGGGGCCGCGCCATGACGACGAAGGGCTGGTCGCCGGACGTGAATACGAAGCCGGGATGCAGGTAGCTCCAGCCGTGGCGCTCATAGAGCCGACGCGCCGTGGCGTTGCCGACCTCGGTGGAGAGCAGCGCGCGAGGGCAGGGCTGCGCCGCCAACAGCGCCTCCATCAGCGCGCCGCCAATGCCGCGCCCGCGCTCCTCGGGCGAGACCGCCAGATTCACCAGCACCCAGGCGTCTCGCAGCGCCGGATGCTCCGCGCCGACCTGTGCGGCCACCTTATCGTGCCACCAGTTCCCCGGCAGCGAGCGCACGCCAAAGCCATGCCCGACCGTCGTTCCATTCGCGCCACCCTCGCCATCCGCCCGTAGCGCCACCAATCCCTGGTAATCGGGCAGCGCGGCATAGCGCGTGAAGAAGTCGGCGATGCCCTGCGCCTCGCCCGGCCAGATGGCCAGATAGCGGTGCACGGCCTCATCGAAGTGCGGCGTCCCTGGCCGCAGCGGCGCGAAGCGATAGCCGGTCGGCGGCTTGCTGGCGGATGGCATGTGGCGGTCGTTCCCCTCGCTCGTTTCCTGGTTGATTTGAGGCTATCAGGATAACAAACCCCGATCGGTTTGTGTTGACATTCAACCAGTGTTCTACTACTATTCTCCTAACGTCTGCTGGTTCCTGTCTTGGTATGTGTGACGCGGCGGCGCGTGTGTGAGTCGTGGGGTGGTGGCATGGAGCAAGACACAACTGGCGGGGACATCACGCAGTCCGACCAGACCCCATCGCCGATTGCCTCTGCCATAGATACGCCCTCAGATGCGCACGCGCCTGCTCGCGCGCGTAAGCCGCGTCGGCGCGGACGCTGGATCGCCATCACCATCATCGTCATCCTGCTCGTCATCCTCGGCGCCGGTGGCGGCGCGGGCTACTTCGCCTATCGGCAATACCCCGCGATCAACGCGGCTGGGCTGCGCTTCTGCGACGATCTTGTCAATCAGAAGTATAGCGACGCCTACAGCCTGCTCTCCTCGCGCCTGCGCCAGCGCTACTCACAAGCGGCCTTTGTCTCCATGAACCAGACGCTGGATACCACCGAGGGCAAGGCGACGCTGTGCGGGCAGGCGACGAGCGGCGCCTTCCAGGTCGGCGTCTTTCCGCTCTCGGTGACGGTGGCGACGGAGGTGACGCGCGCGACGTTGGGCAAGCGCGAGGGCAACGTCACGCTCCTCTATGAGAACGGCCATTGGCTCGTGGACAGCCTGAGTACGTCGCTGCTCGGCGTCAACATTGAGGGGCTGCTGACGGCGCAGTCGCTCTGCCCGGATATGGCGCTCCAGACGAAGACCGACGCGGCGCTGACCCAGAAGTACGCGAATGTCTGGGCGCTCTACGGCGCGGCGGCGCGGGCCAACACCACTGAGGCGGACTTCATCGAGATCGGGCGTTTGCACGACCAGCTCGATGGCAAGGTCGAGGAGTGCTCGATCACGAGCATCGGGAAGCACAACACCGATACGCTGACGCAGGTGACGTACACCGCCAAGCACACGTATTCCGTCGAGACACAGGCGACGGCTACCCTTCGACTGCAGAATGGGCGCTGGATGTTTACCGCGCTTGACGCCAACGTCTACGGACGCGATATGGCGCCCGCGCTGGTGGCGACGAAGTGGTTCACAGCGCTGGCCACTGGCGACTGCTCTGCCGCCTACGGGGAATTATCCGCTGAAATGCAGAAGCGTCTCACCCTGGCGCAGTTCACCTCGAGGATCTGCGACGCCACGTCAGCTTGGGGCTTCTACCAGCTCGATCCTGGAGTCTATTACCCAGAGGGCACGTCGAAGTATGTGGCTAATCTGGCAGTAGGCGGATACTACGATGCTGTTATAGGCTTCATGTCGCATCCAGAGCTTATTCCCTTCTACGGGGATATCACGCTTGTCGCTGAAGGTGGCACATGGAAGGTAGATGCTCTGCTGTTGGTATGAGCCAATCTGCCCGAATCGAGTCTCCTATTTGACACAGATCGGTAAATACAATGCGAACTCGTTTAAACGCTCTTCACCTAGCTCTCCCGAGAGGACGAGCGCGGGTCGTCATGCTGTGTCTAATAGCGAGTTTTCTCGTCACCGGATGCGACATGTCCATGCCATCCGCTCATGCGACGCCTTCTCCCTCGAATCAGAAGGGCGTATCGTCGGTTCCAGGCTCGGGTTCGGTGCCAGGCAGCGCTGCGGCAATCCCGCTCTTTGACTCCGCGACGGCGCTCCAAGCAATGCAAGACTGGATCTCTCGAGTGAGAAGCGGGAGAATAGCTGACGGAGCCGCTACCCGCACACCATGGAACAGTGGATGGATAGAGGACGTGAATCATCCGCACACATTTGTGCCATACGGCCTATTTCCCAGTCACTTTACATTCGGCGGTACGTCCATCGAGATCGCGGTTGGACGTGTCGAGTATGTCTTTGCCTTGCGGGATGGCGCCAGTACGCCCGCGACGTATCACTATGGAATGTTGCTGGGTACACTCAGTAGTTCCGGCCAACCAGTGAGCGTCCTTGTTTGGTTGTCGGCGGACGATGGGTTAACAGTATATCCGACGCACACGCCGCCAGCCGACGATCTGTTACTTACCACTAGCGGACCGAATGCCATACATGTAGTTCTCGCGCGCGATGCTAACGTTGCGATGTGGCTCACAAGCAAGCACGTCTTGCATAGGACTGTCGCAGTCAATTTCCTCACGCATTCCGAACCGATCATTGTCATTTCAGGCCCACCGCCACCTAGCTTTAGTAAGCCGGATGTAGAGAATCGAAATAGCAAGATCCTCGCACTGGTCTCGCACCCCTCTGCTCAGCAATCGACGGATGGTGTCTTTGCCCGTCTGCCGTCGGCTGGCTTTATCATCTCGTATCACGATGGCGCAGAAACGCCAAGAGAAATCGTTCTCTCGGAGCAGCCTGGGATAAGCTTCTAGCGGAGCCGCGACGAGGCGCCAACTTGATTCCCCCACTAGCCATGCCTTGATCAGATGTTCACAATATCCTCTGGCGCCGGGGCTGCGAATGTGATACACTAACCGCTAGGGCGGGGTTCCACGCGACGCGCGTTGACAGTACCCCGCCCACCGCTATGTTGCGGATAGTAGCCGGGCGAATGCCCAGCAGATGCCCAGCAGATGCGCGACCAGCAGGGGAGACAACAGGGGGCCGCTCTTCATGGAACTGACCTGGTTAGGTCACTCGTGTTTTCGTTTACGTGGGAAAGACGCCACCGTTCTGACGGATCCTCCGGCGCCATCTACCGGCTACTCCATCGGTCGCATCTCCGCCGACATCATCACCGTGAGCCACCAGCATCCCGGGCATAGCCATGTCGGTGGCATCGGCGGCGAGCCAAAAGTAGTGGACGGCCCCGGCGAGTATGAGATCAAGCAGGTGCTGATCTCCGGTATGCAGACCTACCACGACAACGAGCGCGGCAAGCGCCTGGGGCGCAACACAGCCTACCTGATTACGCTGGACGACATCCATTTCTGCCATCTCGGCGACCTGGGCGACGCGCTGGATAGTCGCGCCCAGGAGGCGCTGGAAGGCTGCGATGTGCTGTTCGTGCCGGTCGGCGGTGGCAACGCGCTCAACGCCGAGCAGGCCGCGCAGGTGGTGGCGCAGCTCTCGCCACGCCTCATCATTCCGATGCACTATGCTACCCCGGCCTACAAGCCAGCCGGGCCGCCGCTCGCCGGAGTCGAGCTCTTTTGCAAAGAGATGGGGGTCGAGCCGCCAGAGCCGGTGGCCAAACTCTCCATCACCATGTCGTCGCTGCCAGCCGAGACACAGGTCGCGCTGCTGACCTACCGAGGATAACGACGAGGATACCGAGCATGCGCAGAGGGGCCAGGGTCACGCCGCTACGGGGGACCTGGCCCCTCCTTCTTTTGTTGTGTTCGCTGTCGGTTGCGCTGTTGGCCGATGGTGATCGAGCGCGATCAAGCGCGATCAGCGAGCCAGTTGAGTCCAGTTCGCGTGTGGAGTCTGTTCCAGTGTTTCGTGTGCGTTCCGTGTGTTCCAGGGGGAAGAGGACATGCCGAAGTTTCTATTCATGACCGGCGGGGTGGTCTCGTCGGTGGGCAAGGGCATCACCGTCGCGTCGCTCGGTCGCCTGCTCAAGGCCCGTGGGCTAACGGTCGCGCTGATGAAGCTCGACCCCTATATCAATGTGGACCCCGGCACGATGTCGCCCTATCAGCATGGCGAGGTCTTCGTGACGGATGACGGCGCCGAGACGGAC
>JAICVT010000396.1 GCA_025935235.1 Ktedonobacterales bacterium
CATATCCTGGGCCTTGTCAGTGACCTGGCTCATCGTGTCTTGCGCCTTGCCAGCAGCCTGGCTCATCGTGTCCTGGGCTTTGTTGGCGACCTGGCTCATCGTATCCTGCGCCTTGTCGGTGAGTGACTGCCCGCCGCCCTGCTGGCTCATCTGGCCGCCAGAATACATGCCGCGACCCTGGTACGGCGGATAGCCCCCATACTGACCATACTGGCCATACTGACCATACGGGGCGCCATAGCGCCCGCGCCCACCAGAACGCGAGGAGCGCATCTGAGCGTTCTCTCTGACCTTCATGATGAGCCAGCCCACGCCAATGCCAGCCAGCGCGGCGGGGACTGGATTCTGCCGAATGGTGTCGAGCAGGGTAGAGCCGCCCTCGCGTGCGCTCTCGGTCACATCGTTCATCGTTTGCCCGACCTTTCCTACGGTCGCGTCATACACGGCGTCCTTTGCCTGCTGGGTCAGCCGCTGTGGGCTGAGGCGGTCCTGAATGGCGTTGATCGTGCCGCTCATGTTCGCGCGCGTCTGCTCGATGCCTTCTCTGATATCGTCAGTAGACGCGTTGTCGGCGTCTGCCGGGCTAACCTCGTCGCGCGCTTCTCGCTCGGCGGAGGTCACATCATTGCCCGTCACGACCCACTCCTCACCCACCACACGGTCAGGGCCAGACAGTATCGGTTCGATGTAGGGATCGGATGGCTTCATGTCGCCTGTTGTTTCATCCATGTCGCGTCCTCCTTGATGGTATCAACAGTCTCGGTCGGCGCAAGCTGCATGGTCTTTAGCTTCTGGGCGCTTATCCATGCCAGCACACCGCCGATGATCGCGACGATGACCGTCATGATCAGGGCGGCCAACCACCACGGCAATGCGTAGGCCAGGGCGATGATGCAGGTCGCTACCAGCGCCAGAAACGCCGCATACAGCATCGCCCCACCGACGATCAGCATGGCGGCATTCTTGCCCGCCTTGCTGGCCTTGCCGGTCATCTCCGTCTTGGCTAACTCGACCTCCTGGCGCACCAGATTACTCATCTCACGTGTGAGATCGGAGAATAGCTCTCCGAGCGAGCGATCATCCTGTCTCGCTTGCATTCTCGACTCCATTCATTGCGCGTCGGCGCCCACGCGCGGATACGGCAGGACATTCGCCCCGCGCGCAGGCTTCGGTTCTGCGCCGGAACGACCTGGACTAGTCGCTCCCATCCGTGGGCAGATTGCGACCATATTCCAGTCCACCGGTATTGATGTTATCGCCCGTACCAGGCATGCTTGTTCCATAGCTGGAGGCGCCCATGCCGCTAAATGAGCTATACTGGCTACCCTGCGACTGCCGACCACTCCACTGCTGGCCTCGCCCCTGACTGCCCCCCTGACGCCCGCTCGGCGAACTCATCCCCGCGCGCGAACTTTTGAGGAAGCGCGCGCCCAGCACGCCGAGCAAGAAGGCGCCACCCAGGAACAGTGCCGGTTGGTTGCTCGCGAAGTCCTCGACCTCGCCGATCATGTCGTTGACGCTACGTGAACGCAGATAATTCGCAAACTGGTTGATGTTCGAGGCCGCCGTCTCGGCGACCTGCGCGATGGGCGCCTGGTTGTTCCGCCGCAACTGCCGCGCCGCCTGATTGACGGCCTTGCCAACCGTGTCCAGGCTCTGGGCAGCCTGTTCCTTCTGCGATGCCGCCTGCGACATCGCGGTCTGCTTCACCTGATCGGTAGCGTCGCTCGCCGTTTGCTTCACCTGGTCAACACCCTGGCGCGCCTTGCTGGCCAACTGTTGGGACGTCGAATTCCCCGCGTCACTGTCATCCTGCATGTACCCCGGTGGGAGATCTGTGTTCCCCTGTGGCTCCGAATACGGTTCTCCAGTCGTCACGTTCTGACTCCTTTCAACGGAAACTGGCCCGCTGAAGTGGGAGCTATGTGCAAGGCGTATGCCGTTGCGCAGCCGCGACGACTGAGTTCGCACTCGGTTGGAGCGGCGCCAGGCTTTTGCTCAGGCGTGCGCCGCGGATCAGTCCTCGCCGACCCGCAGCGCGCGGCCCAGGCCGGTCGAGCGCGCCAGCAGCCCTGCCACCACCAGCGCGACGATGAAGATGCCGCACAGCGCCGCCAGGAAGAGCAGCGAGCCATTCACGTTGACCGCCAGTACGCTGGATGGGACGCCCAGCACAGGCGGCGTATAGGTCGAGGTGTTGAAGCCGAGGAAGGGCAGGCTGGCCGCCGAGAGCAGCGCGCCAATCGCCACGCCGCCCAGCGCGCCCAGCAGGTAGACCAGCGCCTGCTCCAGCAGCAGCATGCGGCTCAGCGCGCTCTCGCTCAGCCCGAAGGTGCGCAGGATGGCGAACTGCGTCTGGCGCTGACGCGCGGCGACGCCCGCCTGCGTGACGACCCCGACCAGCGCCAGCAGCGCCGCGATCAGCGCGCCAATGAGCAGCAGCCCGCTCATCCCCGCCGCCAGCGGATCGGCGCGATAGAAGGCGGTCAACTGGCGCGCGTCCCACGTCTGCTGGACAAAGAAATTGGGGTCGGTCAGCGCGCGGGTGCGCTCGGCGGCCAGATGCGCGTCGGGGCTGGTGCGCATGATGAACTCGTCTGGCCCGTTGACGGTATACGCCGCCTGATCGGGATTCGCCAGCATCGCCAGGTAGTCGGTCTCGTCTACCACGATCGAGCCAGTGCCATACTCATCGTAGAGCGTCGGGAAGTCATTGACGATGGCGCCGACCACGAAATAGGCGTTGGTCGAGGTGTTGGACTGCCCCTGGAACTGCGGAACGAGCTGGAACTGATCGCCAACCCGCAGCGCGAACATATTGGCGAAGCCCTGATCTACGATGGCGACGAGCGGCGTATCGGATTCGCCGACGTTCGCGCCGTGCTTCGCATGCGCCAGGATGCTCATCAGCGCGGGCAGCGACTGCGTGGCGTAGTCGCTGCGCCAGGTGGCCGTCTGAGCGAAGGTGGCGGGGTCTACGCCCAGCACGTCAATGTTGGCGCCGCCCTGGTTGGGCAGCGTCAGCGCCACGTTGCTAAACAGCGGCGAGACGCTTTGCACGCCGGGCATCTGCGCGAACTTCGCTGCGTAGCCCAGTGTGGATTGCGTACCTTCGCTCTGCGGCTTGATGCTGACCCGCTCGTCGGCGCCCGTCAGGTAGTAGGCATTGTCGTGCGCGCTGCGGGCGATGCTCGTCTGGAAGGTCAGCGCGAAGAGGCCCAGCCCCACCGCCAGCGTCAGCAGCAGCGTCAGACGGCTGAAGGCGTTGCCTGAGCGCGCGGCTTGCGAGAAGGCCAGCATGCCCGTCGCCCCGCGCCCGCGCGCCGTGATCCACGCGCCCAGCCGCACGGCCAGCGGCAGCGCGCGTTGCAGCAGCAGCGCGCCCGCCAGCAGCATCAGCGTTGGCGCCAGCAGTTGGATCAGGTCAGCCTGGCCGCCGGAGGATTGGCTGGCGCCAGTCGCATTGCTGACCGCCAGGCGCGTGGTCAGCCCGCCGAACGTGATCAGCTCTACGTAGCCCGCTACGCACAGCAGCGCCAGCCCGAGGTCCAGGTAATAGCGTTTCCAGAACGGCACGCGCTCGCTGCGGCCCTGCTCGCGGCGGAAGGCCAGCGCATCCATCCGCGCGGCCTGCCAGGTGGCCAGCCCCAACGCCACCACGCCCAGCCCGGCGGCGATGGCGGCTGGCTCCAGCGCATCGCGCGGCGAGATGGAGCGCGCCACATAGGCGGGCGTGAGGGCGGCGCTGACGGCGGGCGCCAACGGCACAAAGAAGCGCACCAGCGCGAGCGCCAGCGCGCTGGCGATGGCGATGCCCGCCACCAGCGCCACCGCCGCCA
>JAICVT010000272.1 GCA_025935235.1 Ktedonobacterales bacterium
CAGCATTTTCGCCATTGGCGAGCGTTTCCAGGTGAGCGAAGTTATGGACGTTTTCCACCACGGCGATCTCCTTCAGCCCGACAGCCTGCGAGACGCGCTGGTGGATGACGTGGTGGTTGGCCGAGGCGAAGCGGCCCGCCAGCTCCATCGCCAGCCAGTAGTCCTGGCCCGCCTCGCTATCGAGCGGCAACCACGCCAGCCGCTGGATCTCGCCGCTCAGGCCGCCACGCTCGCGCACGGCCACATCCAGAAAGGTGTTGGCGATCCGGAAGCCGACGCTGCGCGAGCCGCTGTGCGAGAGCAGCGCCAGGTATTCGCCCGCCGCCAGCCCCAGCTGCGCGTCATCCGCGTAGAGCCGGAAGACGCCCCACTCCACGAAATGATTGCCGCTGCCAGACGTCCCGAGTTGCTGGCTGGCCTTGAACTGCAAGCCCTTGAGCAGCCGGGTTGCCTGCCATGCGGGATCTTCCAGCACGGGGTGGTCGGGGTGGTCGCCACGCTCCCAGCCCTCGCGCTGACCGAAGCGCGTGCGATCAATCAGCGCGCGGCGGAACTCCTGCGGCCGCTGCCCCAGCGTAATCGGCGAGACCGGATACACCGAGAGCCGCATGCGGCAGGCGATATCCACGCCGACGGCATACGGGATGACCGCCTCGTGGGTGGCCAGCACGCCGCCGATTGGCAGGCCATAGCCGGGGTGCGCGTCGGGCATCAGCGCGCCCGCCACGGCTACCGGCAGCCGCAGCGCCTGCTCCATCTGGCTGATGGCGGCAGGCTCGATCTGCTCGGCGCCCCAGATGGCATAGTTGGCGGGCCGCTCGCGCAGGGCGATGTCGTCGCGCCGCTCGGCTGGCGCCATCCGGCGAATCACCTCGCGCGCCAGGTCGGCGAAGCGCGGGTCGGCCAGCCAGGCGCCCGGATCGAGCCGCACTGGTTCCAGCCGCGCCAGAATCTCGGCCTGCGTGGCGCCCTCGCGCTCCATGCGCTCTGCCGCCGCCTTGGCCAATCCAATCACTTTTCCCTCCGGCCAGCCATTGGCCTGGAGGATCT
This sequence comes from Ktedonobacterales bacterium, assembly GCA_025935235.1. Taxonomy (GTDB): domain Bacteria; phylum Chloroflexota; class Ktedonobacteria; order Ktedonobacterales; family JADMIN01; genus JAKAIY01. The sequence continues at coordinate 1,051 of JAICVT010000272.1, forward strand.
TGCCACTGATCATCGTTCACTGAATCCTTGTCGTGTCACCGCCTGAGTCAGCTCAGGGGCGCGCTCGCCCACCTGCCGTCCGCCTGTGGCGCGGATGCGGGTTTCTCAGGAGGGAGATGGAGCAGGTGGTAGTGGGGGTAAAAGCAAAGCGCGGACGCCACTGTCGGGCATCCGCGCTCATTCGCCGTGTGTTGGCTTGGCCGCTAGGCGGTCATCAGCCGGAGCGAGGAGCGGGGATGCGGGAGGCGCTGCCGCAGCAGGCCGAGCAGCGATGCGTCGCGCTGGATTCGAGCTGGGGCCATAGGAACACCTCCCGCCATGCTGGCGTATCTGGAGCGCGTCACATCGTTGATTACCGTGTGTTCATTCATGCGGTGACCGGAGCCACGCGTCGTGACGCAGACGCGGCCTCTCGGCGTGTGGGACTGTATCACATGCCGCTGGCGCATGGCAAGGGGGCATGTCAGGAGGGCATGGCAAGAGGGCATGTCAGGCGCGGCCCACCACGACCAGTACGCCGGCGACGGTGAGCTGGCTCGCCAGCCGCATGATGGTCAGCTCGGGTTGGGCCATGCGCTGGCTGATGGCGATCAGCGAGGAGGCGCCGTCAATCTGCGTCAGCAGGCTCCATTGCTCGCGCGACACGGTGACCGACTCGCCCGCGGGGTCTACCTCGGCAAAGTCCACAATCATCTCGGGCGCCAGCGGTGGGGGATTGCGGATGTTGCTGTCGCGCAGGCGGCGCTGGGCCTGCTCGATCAGCGGGCCGACCGGCAGCGGCATCGCCACACGGCCCGCCGGGATCAGCACGCCGTCCTCGAAGAGGAAATCGCCCTCGGGCCACGCGAATGCCGACCCCAGCAACGTCACGGCGTCATCTTCGGCCCATGAGCGCAGCTGGCTCTGGGTCAGCACGCGGGCGCTAATGAGCGCCCTCACGGCCTGCACGTCGGGCAGCGTCTGCGCTTTCTCGGCGGGTAGCCCGGTGGCGTTCTCGAGTTGCTCTGGCGAGATCAGGCGCGCCCGCAGAAACTGCTGTGCCAGCGCGAAGTTCTGGCCCGCGCGCTCGACCAGCAGCAGTTGCCCACCAGAGAAATAGATGGCGCCTTCCAGGCCACTGTAGGCCAGGCGCAGTCGTCCGGTTCGCTGGCCACTCTCGATGGCGTGCAGCACATTGGGCAGCGCGAACTGCCGCAAATTCCCCATCAGTGGCATCTCGGTCGTTCCTCTCCGCAGGCGGATCAAGGGTATGTGAACAGCGCGCCGATTGGTCGTGGGCGACTCGCCGCCTCTGAGTATACTGCATCGGCCGCCCATCGGCCCACCTATCATACAAGTCATACAAGCCGCGGCCAGGCGATGGATTGTCGCGCGTTCGTGCGAAAGATTGTCCTTCGCCGCCGCTCGTTCGTCTGGCATAGTGCGCTGTGATGCGCGCTCTCGCCATGCGCTCTGTCAGGTCCGATGCGGGAGCGGGTACGACAGTGCCGCATAACCCACCGCTACCCATCGCTACTGATCGCTACTCATCGCTCAACTTCACCCACGCAGCGATTTGAAGGCGCCCTCTGCGCCGCTCCGCCGAAATGCCTCGCCATCGGTTCGTGACGTGTCCATCGCCAGGCGCCGCCTGGTGTGCGCCTCGATCAGGGTTGACGGGGCCGTTGGCTCCGGGTCATCTCAGTCGTCACATTCGAAGGATACCTTGCCCATGACACACGTTCTCTGGCGGCGGCTGGCGATTGGCGCGCTGCTGCTCTCAGCCCTGGCGTCCTTCGCGCCGGGCGCCTCAGCCCTGGCCCACGGACGGGCGAGCGCCGCTCCAGCCGCGACCCAGGGCTGGCCAACCTATCTGCACGATGTCGCGCGCACCTCGGCCAGCACAGAGACCATTCTCTCGACAAGCAATGTCGCGCAGCTCAGGGCGCAGTGGACCTATCTGACCGGCGGTGGCATCGCCGCCTCGCCCACTGTCGTCAACGGCGTCGCCTATGTTGGCTCGTGGGATGGCTATGAATACGCGATCAACGCCACCACTGGCGTCCTGGTCTGGAAGACCTTTCTGGGCCAAACAATAACGCCCAACTGCCAGCCCTCGACGATAGGCGTCACCTCGGCGGCGACCGTCATCAACGGCGTGGTCTATGTCGGCGGCGGCGACGCCAACTGGTACGCGCTCGACGCCGCCACCGGCGCGGTACTCTGGTCGGTCTACACGGGCGACAACAGCATCACCGGCGGTCATTACAACTGGTCGAGTCCGCTGATCTACAACAATGACGCCTATATCGGCATCGCCAGCAATTGCGACATACCGCTGGTGCAGGGCCAACTGCTGCAGGTCGATCTGACGACGCATCAGGTTGTCCATACGGCCAATTTCGTGCCCAATGGCGAGGTGGGCGGCGGCATCTGGTCAAGCCCATCGCTCGATACTGCGACCAACACGATCTTCGTGACGACTGGCACACAAGCGCAACTCAATGAGCAGATGGCCCAGGCAATCGTCGCGCTGGACGCCTCTACACTGGCCATCAAATCGTACTGGCAGATACCGCTCAACCAGCGCGTCAACGACGCTGACTGGGGGACCACCCCGCTGCTCTTCACCGATGCGACTGGACGCCAGCTCGTCTCCGCCGTGAACAAGAACGGCGTCCTGTATGCGTTCTTGCGCTCGAACCTGAGCGCTGGCCCGGTCTGGGAGCAGCGCATCGCCCTGGGCGGCGAGTGTCCGCAGTGCGGTGACGGCGGCATTTCGTCCGGCGCCTTCGCCAATGGCGTACTCTACTATGCCGCGGGTAATGACGCGGTCAATGGCGTGGGCTACCCCGGCACGGTGCGCGCGCTCGACGCTGCGACCGGCCGCGTCCTCTGGATACACAGCGATTCGCAGCCGGTTTTTGCCGCCATCGCCTACGACAACGGCGTGATCTTCGATGGCGTCGGGACTACGCTAGAGGCGCTCGACGCCTCCAGTGGCGCCCGCCTATACAGCTACGCGACGGGTGGCCCGGTCTACAGCGCTCCCTCTGTATCCGGGGGCGCCGTCTTCTTCGGCTCGACCGACAACCGGATCTACAGTCTGTCGCTGCCATCCAGCGTTCCCGCCATCGCGAAAGATCCGCACTGTCCGACTGGCTGGACGTGCCAGGACATCAACAACACGACCACGCCTGGCACGGAGTCGCTCCGCAATGGCGCGTGGTCGGTGACGGGCGCCGGGGCGGGCATACGGGGCGTCGCTGACCAGTTCCGCCTGATCTCGCAGCCGGCGACGGGAGACGCGCAGGTGATCGCGAAGGCGCTCACCGAGCCAACCCGCAACAGCGGCGCGCAGAGCGGCGTCATCATGCGCCAGAGCAACGATGCTGGCTCGCCATTCTATGCCGTCCTGGAATATGCCAGCGATACGCCGGATGGCGTCACCAGCCCGACCCTCAAAGTGCTGTATCGCGCCGCGTTTGACGGCGGTGTGACACAGGCGATCCGCATCAGCCCGACAAACCTGCCCGTCTACCTGATGATCCAGCGCGTCGGCGATACCTTCCGCGCCGCCACCTCGACCGATGGCTCGACCTATCGCGTCGTTCCAGGCAGTCGTGTCGTCCTGACGCTGCCCGCGACCGTGTTGACGGGCCTGGCTGTTGATTCGGGTAGCGCGGCGACGGCGATTACCGATACGTTTTCGCAGGTGTCGGTGGGCGCGCCGACCATCCAGACGGCGCAGGCCAGCATGCCCTCGCCCTGCCCGGCAAACTGGAACTGCTACGATGTCGGCAACACGGCGCCAGTTGGCAGCCAGACCGTCTCATCCTCTGGGCAGTGGACGCTGCTCAGCACCGGGACGACGATCAATTTCTACGCCGATCAGTTCCACTTCGTCTACCAGACGCTGACGGGCGATGGCTCGATCCAGGCGCGCGTCGTCTCGCAGACCAATACGGCGCCGGGGGCGATGGCGGGCGTCATGCTGCGACAGAGCCTCGACCCAGGCGCCGCCTACTATGGCGTGTTCGTCACGCCGAAGAACGGCATCGTCGTGCAGTATCGCGGCATCCAGGGCTTGCGCACCACACACGTCACCTCGATCGCCGGGGCGGCGCCGATCTACCTCAAAGTGACGCGCTACACTGACACGAGCGTGTCGCCCGCCGTCACCTATTACGCCGCCTACACCTCCAGCGATGGCGCCAACTGGAGCTTCGTGCCGTGGTCAACGGCGGCGATTGCGATGGGCGCCAGCACGCTGGCGGGCATGGTCGCTTCGACCTATGCGTCGGGCGTGCAGGCCACTGTTGTGATGGATGCGGTCAGTGTGTCCTCCTCGACCACACCGCCGCCGACGCTCTGCCCCTCAGGCTGGAGTTGCGGTGACGTAGGCTTCCCAAGTCTCGCTGGCGCGCAGACTGTGAACAACGGCGTCTGGAGCGTTAGCGGCGCCGGTAGCGACATCTGGGATGTCTCCGACCAATTCTATTTTGTGAACCAGACGCTCTCAGGCAATGGCGGCATCAGCGCGCATGTGACCGCGCAGACCAATACCGACGCCTGGGCCAAAGCGGGGGTGATGCTGCGCGCGACCACGGATACCGCCGCGCCCTACTATGCCGCCTTCATCACGCCGGGCAATGGGCTGGCGATCCAGTACCGGACGACGCAAGGTGGAGCGACCGCGCAGATTCAGGTCGCGGGGATGACCGTTCCCGTCTATCTGCGGGTCGCGCGCTATACCGATACCAACTCGACGCCCAGCGTAACCTACTTCACGACCTATACCTCGACGGATGGCGCCACCTGGACGCCGATCGCTGGCTCGACCGTGACGCTGGCCATGTCGGGCGGCGTGCTGGTCGGCATGGCGGTCACCAGCCACAATAGCCCCGTCGCGAGCGTCGCCACCTTCGACTCGGTCGCCATCCAGACGACCGCACCGATCCCCGCTGGCGTGTGTCCCGCGTCGTTCAGCTGTGGCGACATCGGCGCGGCGACCCCGGCAGGCTCACAGGTTCTCAGCGCTGGAACGTGGACCATCCAGGGCGGCGGCGGCGACATCTGGGGGACCGCTGAC
>JAICVT010000203.1 GCA_025935235.1 Ktedonobacterales bacterium
CTGGGAGAGGGGCAGGGGTGAGGGCCTGCGCCATGAGACGACCCAGCCGACCCGGAAGCTACCATTTATGGCCGCGACCACCCGCCTCTTGCGCCCCGCGCGATACAATAGGGGCGATTCCGACTCCCCCTCGCCCTGTGGGAGAGTGGGCTGGAGGGTGAGGTTCTTATTTCATGTTGCGTTTTCTGACGGCGGGTGAGTCGCACGGCCCCTGCCTGACGGTGATCGTCGAGGGCATCCCGGCGGGCATGCCGTTTGACGCCGAGACCGTCAACGAGCAGTTGCGCCGTCGCCAGGGTGGCTATGGGCGCGGCGGGCGCATGAAGATCGAGCGCGACCAGATCGAGACGCTCTCGGGCGTGCGCCACGGCCACACGCTGGGCGCGCCCATCACGCTGCGCATCGAGAATCGCGACTGGGTGAACTGGCAGGAGCGCATGAGCGCCGCGCCTGTCGCGGGCGAGGTCGAGCCGGTGACGCGCGTGCGCCCCGGCCATGCCGATCTGGCGGGCGCGCTGAAATATGGCCACGACGATGTGCGCGAGGTGATCGAGCGCGCCAGCTCGCGCGAGACGGCGGCGCGCGTGGCCGTCGGCGGCGTCTGTCGCCAGTTGCTCGCCCAGTTCGGCGTCGCCATCCATAGCCATGTGCTGGCGGTCGGCGGCGTGGGCTATGCCGATGACGCCGCGCCCGACCCCGGCGCCGCTGACGAGGCCTTCTGGCGGCGCGTCGAGGCCTCGGAGATGTATTGCGCCGACGAGGCGCTGACCCAGGCCATGATCGCGCGCATCGTGGCGGGTAAGCGCGATGGCGACACCTGCGGCGGAGTCTTCGAGGTGGTCGCGACGGGCGTCCCCGTCGGGCTAGGCGGGTATAGCCAGTGGGATCGCCGCCTCAGCGCGCGAGTGGCGCAGGCGCTGATGAGCATCCCCTCCGCCAAAGGCGTCGAGCTGGGCGGCGGCTTCGCGCTGGCGGCGCTGCCCGGCTCGCAGGTCCACGATGTCGTGCGCTACGACACCGATCCCACTGGACGCGGCTGGTATCATCTGAGCAACCATGCGGGCGGCATCGAGGGCGGCATCAGCAATGGCGAGCCGATCGTGGCGCGTGTCGCCGTCAAGCCGATTCCCACGCTGGCGCACCCGCTGCCCGCCGTGGATGTGCGCAGCGGCGAGCAGGTGGACGTGACACGCTACGAGCGCAGCGACGTGTGTGTCGTGCCAGCGGCGGGCGTGGTGGGCGAGGCGATGCTGGCGATCGCGCTGGCCGACGCCTGGATCGAGAAGTTCGGCGGCGACAGCCTGAGCGAGATGCGCCGCAATGTGGCGGGCTATCTCGCCACGCTCAGCCGCGCGGGCGCCGACGCGGCCGACCAGCCCGCGCCAGACGCTCCAGCCGACGCAGACTAACTCCTGATGGACAAGGCATGCAGCAGATGACCCGGATGACCATTTCGACGACCGCCACGATTTTCACCGCCTGGATTGCCCCTGTCGCGATCATCGTCGTCGCTACACTGATCGGCTGGGTAGTCGAGCGCTTCGCCATCCGCTGGGCCAAGCGGCTCTCGCGCCACGCCAACCACCGCGAGAGCCTGGTGGCGCGGGCGTTGCGCGGCCACATCACCTTCTGGGGCTTCCTGCTGGGGGTCGGCCTGGCCTACGACAACCTCTTCGCCTACTACAACCAGGCCAAGGCGCAGAATAGGCCCAACCCGACCGGACTGCCCGATCTGCTCTTCTCCGCGACCAATCAGACCTATATCCACGATGGCCTGCTGGCGCTCTTCATCATCTCGCTCTCCTTCATGCTGGCGAGCGTCATCACCACCTTGATCGTGACCTCGGCGGCTAGCGCATCGCGTCCGGTCGTCTCGCTGGTGACGAACGTGACGCGCTTCATCGTGTTGGTGATCGGCTTCCTGCTAGTACTCTCAGTTCTTCACGTAGAGATCGCGCCCTATCTGGCTGGCCTGGGCATCGCCGGGTTGGCCGTCTCGCTGGCGCTCCAGGCCACGCTGACCGATCTCGTCTCAGGCATGTTGCTGCTGGCCTCGCGCCAGATCGCCATCGGGGAGTATGTGAAGCTCAGCACAGGTGAAGAGGGCTATGTCAGCGACATCACCTGGCGCACGACCACCATCCGCCAGCTCAGCAACAATGTCGTGATCGTGCCGAACTCCAAGATGACCTCGCTGCCCGTCACGAACTTTCACACCAACACGCAGACCAGCGGCATCAGTGTCGAGCTGGGCGTCAGCTACAGCAGCGACCTCGACCATGTGGAGCGCGTGACGCTGGAGGTCGCGCGCGATGTCATGCGGACGGTGAAGGGCGGTATGCCCGACTTTGAGCCGTCTGTGCGCTTCAACATGCTGGGCGACTACAGCATCCGCCTCGCGGTCAACATGCAGGCGCAGGAGATCGGCGACCAGTACCTCATCCGGCACGAGTTCATCAAGCGGCTGCGGCGGCGCTACCGAGAGGAAGGCATCTCGATTCCGTATCCGGTGCAGACCGTGCATGTGCGCGAGTCGCGCGATGACAGCGAGAGTGAAGCGACAGCCCTGGGGAGCGATGGCGCCGGCGCGTCCACATCTCAGGCCGGTCAGGCCAGCTCGAACTCCAGCGACGCCTCGTCGCGATAGAGCAGCAGGTAGTCCCACAGGGCGTTGGCGGCGGCGGAGAGGCGGCGGCCAGCGCGCCGCGCGATGCTCCAGTCGCGGCGGATGGGGAAGCCCTCGACATTCAGCGTCACCAGCCGCTTCGCTAGTATCTCCAGCTCGATGGCGTGCAGGGGGATGATGGCGATGCCCAGATCCGCCGCCACGGCCTGCTTGATGGCGCCGCTGCTGCGCAGCTCCATCCCCTGGCGCATGACTAACTTGCCCTGCGCTACCATGCGCTCGATGTCGGTGCGCGTGCCAGAGCCTTGCTCGCGCAGCAGCAGCGTGTCGTTGACCAGCTCCGAGATGGCGATATGCTTGCGCTGCGCCAGTGGATGATGCGGCGAGGCGATGACCACCAGCTCATTAGGCAGGAACGGCTCGAGCTGGAGGTCGTGCGCGTCTTCGATCAGCCCCATCACCGCGATGTCCACCTCGTCGCGCAGCAGATGATCGGCGACGGTGAAGCGATTGACCACATCCAGCGTCAGCCGCACGCCCGGGTTCTGCCGGTGGAAGCCGCCCAGCGCGCGCGGCACAATGTAGATGCCCGCCGTGGTGCTGGCGGCCACCCGCACGATGCCCCGCCGCGCGTTGCCCAGCTCCTCCAGCGCCTGCTGCGACTCATCCACCAGCGAGAGGATGCGGTCGGCGTAGTCCAGCAGCGCCACGCCCGCCTCGGTCAGCCGTAGCTGGCGACCTGATCGCTCGAAGAGCGGCATGCCGATGCTCTGCTCCAGCGCGCGCACCTGCAATGAGACGCCGGGCTGGCTCAGGTAGAGCAACTGCGCGGCGCGCGAGTAGCTGCGTTGCTGCGCGACGACGCGAAAGGTGCGCAGTTGCTGGAGATTCATAAGCCCGCCTTATACAGATGATAACGAACTACTGTGTTGATTATACTTGATGTGGGGTATGCTGTCACCCGTATATGTTAGGTACGGGGCGTGCTTGCTCACCGACGCGCAGGCAGGCCAACACAACGATGTGCGGCGCCGTTCCCGGCGCGGAGGAGAGACCCCATGACCACTGGCAGCAACGGCCACAACGGCCACAAGAGCCACTCGGATCACGCGGATCAGTCCAACCAGGCGAACCACGATCACTCCACTCGCTCTCAGCAGACCGCCGCGGCTCTGGCGGAAGGCTGGCAGCGCGACGCCCGCTGGCAGGGCGTCACCCGTCCCTATTCCGCGGAAGATGTGTTGCGTCTGCGCGGCTCGGTCGTCATCGAGCACACGCTGGCGCGACTGGGCGCCGAGCGCCTCTGGGAGCTGCTCCACGCAGAGCCGTTCGTCCCGACGCTGGGCGCATTAACTGGCAACCAGGCGGTGCAGCAGGTCAAGGCTGGCCTGAAGGCGATCTATCTGAGCGGCTGGCAGGTCGCCGCCGACGCCAATCTGGCCGGGCAGATGTATCCCGACCAGAGCCTCTATCCGGCGAACAGCGTGCCGGCGGTGGTCAAGCGCATCAACCAGGCGCTGCAGCGCGCCGACCAGATTGACCACTCCGAAGGGCGCAGCGGCACGTACTGGTTCGCGCCGATCGTGGCCGACGCCGAGGCGGGCTTTGGCGGCCCGCTCAACGTCTTCGAGCTGATGAAGGCGATGATCGAGGCGGGCGCGGCGGGCGTGCACTTCGAGGACCAGCTGGCCTCGGAGAAGAAGTGCGGCCACATGGGCGGCAAGGTGCTCGTGCCGACGGCGACCGCCATCCGCCATCTGGTCGCGGCGCGGCTGGCCGCCGATGTCTGCGATACGCCGACGCTGGTAGTGGCGCGCACCGACGCCAACGGCGCCAACCTGCTGACCTCGGATGTGGACGAGCGCGACCACCAGTTCCTGACCGGCGAGCGCACCGTCGAGGGCTTCTATCGCGTCAAGGCCGGGCTGGATCAGGCCATCGCGCGCGGGCTGGCCTACGCGCCCTACGCCGATCTGGTCTGGTGCGAGACCTCCGAGCCGAATCTGGAGGAGGCCGAGCGCTTCGCCAAAGCGATCCACGCGCAATTCCCCGGCAAGCTGCTAGCCTACAACTGCTCGCCCTCCTTCAACTGGAAGAAGAAGCTGGACGAGGCGACCATCGCCCACTTCCAGCAGAAACTGGGCGCGCTGGGCTACAAGTTCCAGTTCGTCACGCTGGCGGGCTTCCACGCGCTCAACTACAGCATGTTCGATCTGGCGCGCGGCTACCGCGAGCGCGGCATGGCGGCCTACTCCGACTTCCAGCAACAGGAGTTCGCCGACGAGCCGCGCGGCTACACGGCGACCCGCCACCAGCGCGAGGTCGGCACGGGCTACTTCGATGAGGTGGCGCAGGTCATCGCGGGCGGCGAGTCCTCGACGACGGCGCTGGCTGGCTCGACCGAGGCCGCGCAGTTCCACTAGGCGAGGCTGGCTGGCGGTTGAAACCGCGCCTGGGAGGCCTTGCAGGCCGCGAAGCTCGGCTTCGCCTGCCGCCTGCGCGGACTGGGAATCGTTTCCCAACCCGCGCAGGCGGGTTTTGTGACGGCGCGCACGCCGCCTCCCAGGCGCGAATTTATTCGCCAGCCAGCCATCGCGGACATTGAGCGCTCGCCCGCGCGCCTGGCTGCGTGTGGGCGGGCGCTTGTCGTATGCTGTGGCGGGCCAACAGCAGCGGAGATGTCCACGCATCGGCAGCAAAATCGCGTCAGCGCGGGACGACGCGGGACGAGCCGAACCAGATAGGGCCAGATAGGGCCAGATAGGGCTGGAGGAGCGCCATGACCACCCCAGGAACTTTTCCCACCATTGACGGTGTCGAGATCACTGGCCCCAGCGGCGAGGGATACGCCGACATCCTGACCCCGGAGGCGCAGACGTTTCTCGCCACACTGGCGCGCAGCTTCGAGGCGCGTCGCCAGGAGTTGCTGCAGCGGCGCATCGAGCGCCAGCAGCAGTTCGACCAGGGCGCGCTACCCGACTTCTTGCCAGAGACGGCCGAGGTGCGCGCGGCGGACTGGCGCATCGCGCCCTTCCCCGACGAGATCGCTGACCGGCGCGTCGAGATCACCGGGCCGGTGGACCGCAAGATGATTATCAATGCGCTCAACTCCGGCGCGAAGGTCTACATGGCTGACTTCGAGGACGCCAACTCGCCGACCTGGCCGAATAACATCGAAGGCCAGATCAATCTGCGCGACGCGATACGCCGCGCGATTGATTTCACCAGCCCGGAGGGCAAGCGCTATGCCCTGGGCGAGAAGCTGGCCGTGCTGTTCGTGCGCCCGCGCGGCTGGCATCTGAATGAGAAGCACATGCGCGTGGACGGCCACGAGATCTCCGCCAGCCTCTTCGATTTTGGCCTGTTCTTCTTCCACAATGCGCGCGAGCAGTTGGCGCGCGGCTCCTTCCCCTACTTCTACCTGCCCAAAATGGAGAGCCATCTGGAGGCGCGGCTGTGGAACGATGTCTTCAGGCTGGCGCAGAGCGAGCTGGGCATCCCACAGGGTACGATCAAGGCGACCGTGCTGATCGAGACGCTGCCTGCCGCCTTCGAGATGGATGAGATCCTTTACGAGTTGCGCGACCACTCGGCGGGCCTCAACTGCGGGCGCTGGGACTACATCTTCAGCGGCATCAAGAAGCGCCGCAATGATCCCAACTTCGTGCTGCCCGACCGCGCGCAGGTGACGATGACCGTGCCGAACATGCGCAACTACACGCTGCTCTGCATCCAGACCTGCCACCGGCGCGGCGCGCACGCGATGGGTGGCATGTCGGCCTTCATCCCGGTCAAGAACGACGACGCGCTCAACGAAAAGGCGTTCGCGGGCGTGCGGGCCGACAAGGAGCGCGAGGCGGGCGACGGCCACGATGGTACCTGGGTGGCGCATCCCGGCATGGTGCAACTGGCCGCCGACGTGTTTGATCGCCTCATGCTACAGCCCAACCAGATTGATCGCAAGCGCGAGGATGTGCATATCGTCGCGGCTGATCTGCTGACGACGCCCGAAGGGACGATCACCGAGGAGGGGCTGCGCACGAACATCCGCGTCGGCGTGCAATACATCGCGGCGTGGCTGGGCGGGCTGGGCGCCGTGCCGCTCTACAACTTGATGGAGGACGCGGCGACGGCGGAGATCTCGCGCGCGCAGCTCTGGCAGTGGATCCGCCACCCGCGCGGCGTGCTCGCGGATGGGCGCAAGGTGACGGTCGAGCTGTATCGCCAACTTCAGGATGAAGAGATGGCCAGGCTGCGCGAGGCTTTTGGCGAGGAGGTTTTCGCCGAGCGCCATCTGCCGGAGGCCGCCAGCCTCTTCGACTCGATCACCGCCTCCGAGATCTTCGTGGACTTCCTGACGCTGCCCGCCTACGCGCTGCTGCCGTAGGGCGACCTCACTCCCTGACCCCCTCTCCCACAGGACGAGGGGGAACCCAGGCGGGGCGTTTGCTCGCAGGGCGGCGAACTCGCGCGCGGCGCCAGATGCTATCATGGGGTGACAGAAGGTCATCGCGTCCTGCTATTCAGATGCGGGCTGGGGCGAAGACGCTCCAGCGGGAGGCTCATCATGGCGACATCTGTGACGTATGAGTCCATTCAAGTTGCGCGTGACGGCGAGATCACGACCATTACGATGAACCGGCCAGACAAGCGCAATGCGCTTTCGACCAGCATGATGCGCGAGTTGCTCGAAGCGTTCCAGGCCGCCGGGCGCGACCGCGAGACACGCGCCGTGATCCTGGCCGCCAACGGCCCGGCCTTCTCGGCGGGCCACGACCTGAGCGAGATGGTGGATGGCGACATCAACGCCTACCGCGCGGTCTTCGATCTGTGTACCGAGCTGATGACCGCGATTCAGTCCATCCCGCAGCCGGTGATCGCGCGCGTCCACAAGATCGCCACCGCGGCGGGCTGCCAGCTCGTCGCCACCTGCGATCTGGCCGTGGCGGCAGAGGAGGCGCGTTTCGCCACGCCGGGCGTCAAGATTGGCCTCTTCTGCACGACGCCGATGGTGGCCCTCAGCCGCGCGATTGGACGCAAGCGGGCGCTGCAAATGCTGCTGACCGGGCAGGTGATCCCAGCGGCCACCGCCGCCGACTGGGGCCTCATCAATGAGGTCGTCCCTGCGGAGGATCTGGAGCGCGCGGCGCTCGATCTGGCGCGCTCGGTGGCGCGGGCGAGCAGCCTGGTCATTGCGCTGGGCAAGCAGGCGTTCTACAGCCAGATTGACCTCGACCAGCCCAAGGCCTACGCCTACGCCAAGGAGGTTATGAGCATGAACGCGATGGCCGCCGACGCGCAGGAGGGCATGTGCGCCTTCCTGGAGAAGCGCGAGCCGACCTGGCAAGGCCGCTAGCGCGCCGCC
>JAICVT010000404.1 GCA_025935235.1 Ktedonobacterales bacterium
CTGCCGCTGATACGCGAGGCGACCATGCGCCCGCCCGTCGCGCTGCTGATCTACGCGCCCGATGAGCCGGGCAAGGCGGTCTACTATCCCTTCGCACGCTTCTCGCCCGAATGGCAGGCGCTCGACTATGCCTTCGCTAGCAGCGTCCCGGCGCGCTTCATTGATCTGCCCATCGCCGTGCGCTTCGCCCGCGAGCCTGCCGCGCCTGAGCAGTCGCCGGACGGCGAGCCAGGCGAGCAGTCGCCCGACGAGCAGCCGATCACGCTGCGGCAGGATCCGCTGGCGCTGCTGGCGCAGGCGGCGGGCTTCGATGACCATGAGCTGTGGTGGGAGCGGCAGATCGAGCAGCGCCGCGACATGGTGGACTTCTTCGAGGGCATCCTGGAGGCGATGACGGCGCTGCGCGCGGGCGATGCGCCGCTCAGCCCGGAAGAGGCGCAGCGTGAGGCGCAGATGCGCCAGAACATCCGCGCGGCAGAGCGCGAGGGCTACCAGCGCATCGCCGTCGTCACGGGCGCCTGGCACTCTCCCGCGCTGGTTGATCTGGCCGATGCGCGCGGCGACACGGCGCTGCTGGCCAAACTCAAGCGCGCCAAAGTCGCCGCCACCTGGATTCCGTGGACCAATGCGCGGCTGGCCTATCGCAGCGGCTATGGCGCGGGCGTCTCGTCGCCGGGGTGGTACGAGCATCTGTGGGAGCAGCCCGATGGCGCGCCGTCGCGCTGGCTGGCGCGGGCGGCGCGGCTGCTGCGCGAGAGCGGGCTGGATACCTCCGTAGCCAACGTGGTCGAGGCGACGCGGCTGAGCGAGGCGCTAGCGGCGCTGCGCGATCTGCCGATGCCGGGACTGGCTGAACTGCGCGAGGCTACCCAGGCCGTGCTGTGCAACGGCGACGCCACGCGCGTGCGGCTGATCCACGAGCGGCTGGAGGTAGGGCTGGAGATGGGCGCCGTGCCGCCCGAGACGCCCACCACGCCGCTCCAGCGCGACCTAGAGGCGCAGCAGCGGCGACTGCGGCTGCCCGCCGACGGCGAAATTCGCCAGCTCGACCTCAACCTGCGACTGCCGAACGAGCGCGCGCGCAGCTATCTGCTGCGGCGGTTGGCGCTGCTGGGCATCCCCTGGGGCGAGCAGACGGAGCCGCAGAAGAGAAGCGAAGGCACATTTCACGAGTGGTGGAAAACACAGTGGCAGGTCGAGTTCCCCATCCTGCTGATCGAAGCCAATGTCTGGGGCAATACGGTCGCGCAGGCCAGCGCCGCCAAAGCCATCGCCACGGCAGACAAGGCGCAGGAACTGGCCACGCTGACCACCCTGCTCGACGCCACGCTGCTGGCGGGGCTGCCCAACGCCACCGCGCACGCGCTGGCGGCGACCCGCGCGCGCGCCGCCCTGACCAGCGACGCGCGCCTGCTGATGGATGCGCTGCCGCCGCTGGCGCGGGTGGCGCGCTATGGCGACGTGCGCGGCTCACGCGCCGAGGATGTGCTGCCGGTCTATGCCTCGCTCTTCGAGCGCGCGCTGATCGGCCTGCCGGGCGCCTGCGCCTCGCTGGATGACGACGCGGCTGCGGCGATGGTCACGAGCATCGAGCGCGCCGCCGAGAGCGTCAACCTGCTCGACAACGCCGACCAGCGCGCCGAGTGGATCGCCACGCTGCGCACGTTGATTGCTCTGGAGCAGGCGCATGGGCTGGTGCGCGGGCGCTGCTGCCGCCTGCTGCTGGATATGCGCGCGCTCAGCGGCGAGGAGCTGGCCCAGCGCGCGCGGCTGGCGCTCTCACCGGTCAATCCCGCCGAGCAGGCCGCCGCCTGGGTGGAGGGCGCGCTGATGGGCGGCGCGGTGACGCTGATCCACCAGGACGCGCTCTGGCAGGCGCTCGACGCCTGGCTCTGTGAGCTCTCAGCGGAGGAGTTCATCGCCACGCTGCCGCTGATCCGGCGCTCGTTCGCGCGCTTCGATAGCACCGAGCGCCGCGCGATGGGCGAGAAGATTCGCGCGCTGCGTGGCATGGCGGCTGGGCTGGCTCCGGCGGGCGTGGGGGCAGGCGCTGCGGCGATACCACTTGACCACGAGCGCGCGGCGCTGGCGCTGCCCGTGCTGGCGCGGCTGCTGGCGGCTGGGACGACAGGCGAAACGAGAGAGGCGCGATGATGGCAAGCATCTCAGAAGAGGAGCGGCTGCGGCGCTGGCGGCTGGCGCTGGGCGCCGACGCGGCGGAGCAGGGCGCGCCCGCGCTGACAGGCGCCGACCTGGGCATGGATCGCACGCTGGAGGCGCTCTATCAGCAGCGCGAGCGCAGCGGCGGGCTGGGCAAGTCGTCGCCCAGCGTGGCGCGCTGGCTGGGCGACATCCGCGCATACTTCCCGACGCAGGCGGTGCGCGTGATGCAGCAGGACGCGCTGGAGCGCCTGCATCTGACGCGCATGCTGCTGGAGCCAGAGCTGCTGGCGCAGGTGGAACCAGACGTGCATCTGGTCGCCTCGCTGCTCTCGCTCAGCGGCGCCATCCCCGATGAGACGAAGGAGACGGCGCGGCAGGTAGTGCGCCGTGTGGTGGAGGAGCTGGAGCGCAAGCTGGGCGCGCGGCTGACGCAGGCGGTGCGCGGCAGCCTCAACCGCGCCGCGCGCACGCGCCGCCCGCGCATCAGCGAGATAGACTGGGACCGCACGATCCGCGCGAACCTGAAGAACTATCTGCCCGACCGCCGCACGATCATCGCGGAGAAGCTGGTGGGCTACGCGCATCGCCGCTCCTCGCTGCGCGACATCGTGCTGTGCGTGGACCAGAGCGGCTCGATGGCGACCTCGGTCATCTACTCCGGCGTCTTCGCCGCTGTGCTGGCGACCATCCGCGCCATCGACACGCGCATGATCGTCTTTGATACCGCCGTGGCCGACCTGACCGAAGACCTGCACGACCCGATTGATCTGCTCTTTGGTGTGCAACTCGGCGGCGGCACCGATATCAACCGCGCGCTGACCTACTGCCAGCAGGTCATCACCCGCCCCACCCAGACCATCCTGACACTCATCACCGACCTGTACGAGGGCGGCGACTCCAGCGGCCTGCTGCGGCGCGCGGCGGAGCTGGTGGCCAGTGGCGTGCAGGTCATCTGCCTGTTGGCGCTCAGCGATGACGGCGCGCCCAGCTACCACGCCGAGATGGCCTCCGCGCTGGCTGGCCTCGGCGTTCCCTGCTTCGCCTGCACGCCCGACCTCTTCCCCGACCTGATGGCCGCCGCGATCCAGCGGCGTGATCTGGCGCAGTGGGCGGCGCAGAACGAGATCACGCTGGCGCGGGCGACCGGCGAATAGGCGCGCCAGACAGCGAGGCTTGACAGTTTCGACCCCCCGTGCTATTTTCTGTCCATGAGTACAAAAAATGCGCCGGACGGACAGAAGCGCGCGTCCTTCATCGAGGAGGCGCGACGGGCACAGCTCATCGAGTGCGCGATCGAGACGATGGCGACGCTGGGCTATGCCCAGGCCTCGCTGGCGCAGATCGCCAGATGCGCAGGTATCAGCAAGAGCGCGATCACCTATTACTTCTCCAGCAAGGAGGAGTTGATCGAGCAGGTGGTCACCGCGATCTTGAAAGACTCGGCTGCCTCGATCGGGCCACAGGTCGCCGCGGAAGCCTCGCCCGCGCTGCAGTTGCAGGCCTACATCCGGTCGCATGTCGCCTACATCAGCGCCCATCTCACCCAGATGCGGGCGATCATGGAGATCGTCCGCAACGTCCGCACCGAGGAGGGCAAACCGCGCTACAGCGCCCCCGCTGCGGAACCAGTGCGGGC
>JAICVT010000169.1 GCA_025935235.1 Ktedonobacterales bacterium
CGCACGCCGAGCTACATCCGCGAGGGCATGCGGCCCGCCGAGCTGCGCGAGCTGTGGCGGTTCGACTACACCACGCTGCGCGCCGCGCTGCCCACGCCCGCCGATGCGCTGCTGCGGCTGCTCGGCTCGCCCGACCTGTGCAGCCGCGAGGATGTCTATCGCACCTACGACACGATGGTGGGGACGAACACGGCGATTGGCCCCGGCAGCGACGCCGCCGTGCTGCGCGTGCCGCCCGCCGAGGATGAGCCGCTGGGGCATAGCGTCAGCGCGGGGAACAAGCCGGGCGACAAATTGAAGATGCTGGCGATGACCACTGACGGCAACGGGCGCCTGACCTACCTGCATCCCTTCATCGGCGGCGCGCTGGCGGTGGCCGAGGCCGCGCGCAACTGCGTGGTGACAGGCGCGCAGCCGCTGGCGCTGACCAACTGCCTCAACTTCGGCAATCCAGAGAAGCCGGGCGCCTACTATCAGATGGAGCGCGCGATTGATGGCATGGCCGAGGCGGCGCGCCTGCTGGAGACGCCCGTCATCTCGGGCAATGTCAGCCTCTACAATGAGAGCTTCGGCCAGGGCATCTATCCGACGCCGGTGGTGGGGATGGTCGGGCTGATCGAGGGTCGCCTGCCGACGCCGAGCGCCTGGCGCGACGCGGGCGATGTGGTGGCGCTGCTGGGCGACTGGAGCGCGCACAGCGGCGATCTGGGCGGCAGCGCCTATCTGGCCACGCTACACGCCACCGTGGCAGGCCATCCGCCGCTGCTCGACCTCGACCGCGAGCGCGCCGTGCAGCGGCTGACGCTGGCGGGCATCGAGCGCGGGCTGATCCGCTCGGCCCACGATTGCTCGGATGGCGGACTGGCGGTGGCGCTGGCGGAGTGCGCCATCTGGTCGGGGCTGGGGCTGCGCGGCGCCGAGACGTCGCTACCTGGTGCGGCGGCTGGCAAGGCGGATGCGCTGGCGACCATCGCGGCGCTCTTTGGCGAGGCGCCCTCGCGCATCATCGTCTCCGTCGCGCCAGAGCAATACGACGCGCTGGCGGCGTTGGCGGCGGAGTACGAGACGCCGATCACGCGGCTGGGCGCGGTCGGCGGCGAGCGGCTCAGCTTCACCCCCGCGCTGGATGTCGCCATCAGCGATCTGCGCGTGACCTGGCGCGACGGCCTGCGCATGGCCCTCGGCGCCGACGATGCGGAGCAGGTCGCCGAGACATTCGCAGCGGACTAACATTGTCGGCGCCTGCGTGCTATAATCACAAGAAACACAAAAAGCGCAAGCAATGTGCGGTAAAGCTGGTGAGTGATTATGGCAGCAGGCACAGACAAACTCATGGAGCGGGCGCTAGAGGCGCAGCGTCGGCTCGAAGCGCAGGGGTTGCGTGACGAGGCGCGCGTGGTACATGAACTGCTCGAACTCGTCGTCGACACGCAGGCGCGCCAGCCGCGGTCAGAGCGACAGTTCTATACGACAGCGGAAGCGGGGCGCATCATCGGCGTGACGCCGCAGACGATCAAGAACTGGGTCGCGCGGGGTCTGCTGGCAGGCTATCGCCTGGGAGGGCGCATTGTCATCCCGCGCGCCGCGCTTGAGGAGTATCGCGCGCTGGGCGCCGCGATGCAGGCCATCGAGCCGCTGCCGCCAGTCGAAGATATCGTGCGTGATGTTCGCGCCGGGCGGCGAGCCATCAGATGGCCGGAATCCAGTGGCGAGGCGCCAGACCAGCAGGGGCCAGAGGAGTGAAGCCCCGCGCCGTGCTCGACACATCGGCGTTGCTTGGCCCGCAGCGACATGAACTGGTTTTTCTGGCGAGCGAGCGGGTCTACACAATGGTGTGGAGTTCATTTCTCATCGCGGAGTTGGCGCGCATTCGTACCGAGTGGGCCATCAAGCAGGGACTGCCGCGCGAGGTATACCGCCAGCGCATCAATCAATTGATTGAGCGTCTGTCGCAGGTCGCGGTTCTCGTCGATTACACGCGATTGGAAGGTGGAAATTATACCCTATGGCTGAAAGACCCAGATGATGAGCCGCTGCTCGCGACCGCGCTGGTCGGGCGTGCGACCTATGTCGTGTCGCACAATACGAGCGACTTTCCGCCAGATGGCGTCTTCGCTGGAGTTCGTTACCTGACGCCATCGGACTTTCTTGACCTGCTCTATCGCGACCACCCGATCAGGCGGGGACGGCGCGATGGCGAGCCGCCTCAGCGACTCCCGTAACGCCAGATGGAGGCGCGGACATGCCTTCAGAAGATCTCAGCGGCCAGACAGGCGATCAGTCGCCGATGCCACCGTCTCACGATGCGTCAGATGGGTCGGGCGGCTGGGGCGCGGCCTGGGCGACGCCACCTGCCCCGCCTGATGGCGCCGACGATCCGTATGAGGCCGAGGCGACACGGCTGCGCGAGCGGATGGTGGCGCGGCTGCGGGCGTCGGGCGCGCTGCGCGACGCAGCGGTCGAGCGGGCCATGCTGCGCGTGCCACGTCACCGCTTCCTGCCCGGCCACACGCTGGCCGAGGCTTATGACAATGTCGCCATCACCACTAACTGGGAGCGTGGTGCGCCGGTCAGCTCCGTCTCGCAGCCGGAAATCATCGCGGTAATGCTGCAACAGCTGCGTATCGAGCCGGGCATGCGCGCGCTGGAAGTGGGGGCTGGCTCCGGCTACAACGCCGCGCTGCTGGCCGAGCTGGTGGGGCCAACCGGAAGCGTCATCTCGCTGGAGATAGACGCGGCGCTGGCCGAGGCGGCGGGCGCGCGGCTGCTGGCGGCGGGCTATCCGCCAGAGCGGGCGCGGGTGATCGCCGGGGATGGCTGGCGCGGCTGGCCAGCGGGCGCGCCCTACGACCGCATCGAGCTGACGGTGGGGGCGATGGACATCAGCCCGGCGTGGTTCGGCCAGCTCGCCGAGGAGGGCGCGCTGGTGGCGCCGCTCTGGCTCGGCGCGACGGATGTGAGCGTGGCGCTGCGCAAGCGGGCGGGCGCGCTAGTGAGCGAATCGTGGACGCTGTGCGGCTTCGTGCGGCTGCGCGGCGAGGGCGCGGGCGAGACCGGGGTGGCGCGCCTCTCCGAGCAGGTGACGCTGACCGGGCCGAACGCGCAGGCGCTAGCCGAGCCAATCAGCGCGCTGCTGGCCACCCGCCCACGACGCATCTGGTGGGGGCCGCGCGACGCCAACTTCGTGCAGTATCTGGCGCTGGCCTCGGGGCGCGTGCTCTCGCTCTGGCAGGCCAACGGGCGGCATGGACGTAAGGCGCGCGGACGTTTCCTGCTCTATCTGGAGGATGCGGATGGCCCCTCGATGGTCATCTTTCCGCAGCGCGCGCCCGCCCTGCTGGCCTTTGGCGGCTCCGGCGCCGAGCGCTTCATCCGCGAACAGAGCGAGGCCCATCGCCAGCGCGGCGCGCCATCCATCGAGCATTGGCGGCTGGTGGCGCGCCCCCTGCCGACTGATCCTGCCGCCTTGGCCAGCCTGCCGCCCGCCGCGCCTGGCGCTACCCGGCTGACCACCGCCCACTGGGTCTACGAGATCAGCGCGGGCGAGTGAGGGCGAGTGAGGGCGAGTGAGGGCGACCGAGGGAGACAAAGGGAGACGCCCGAGATGGCAGCGGACGACTACATCCCACGCGAGATGCGGGCAGCGTATATCGAGCGGCTCGGCCCGGCGCAGGCGATCCGCTATGGCGCGCTGCCCGTGCCCGCTGTCGCGCGGGGCGAGGTGTTGGTACGTGTGATGGTCTCGGCGGTGGACCCCGTGGACACCTATATCCGCTCAGGCGCCTATCCTACCGCGCTGCGCTTCCCCTTCATCATCGGACGTGATCTGGTCGGCGAGGTGACGCGCGTGGGCGCGGGGGTCGCGGACTTCGCCGCGGGCCAGCGCGTCTGGTGTAATAGCCTCGGCTACGACGGCCGCCAGGGCGCCTTCGCCGAGTATGCGACGGTCCCACAGCAGCGGCTGTATCCGCTGCCAGATGGCGTGGATCCACAGCAGGCTGTGGCGGCGTTTCATCCAGCGGCGACAGCGTATCTCGGGCTGGTCTGCCATCTGGGTAGTGTGCATCCAGGGATGGTGATGCTGGTGGGCGGCGCCGCGGGCAATGTCGGCTCGGCAGTGACGCAGCTGGCCGTGGCGATGGGCGCGCGCGTGCTGGCGACCGCGCACGGCGCCGATGATCTGGCCTGGTGTCGGGCCAGTGGCGCCAGCGAGGTCTTCGACTACGCCGATCCAGATCTGGCGGAGAGAGTGCGCGCAGTGTCGCCAGATGGCGTGGATGTGGTCTGGAACACCAGCGGCCACGATGATCTGGACCTGGAGGTCGGCCTGCTGGCGCGCGGTGGGCGGCTGGTTTTGATGGCGGGGATGGAGCAGCGCCCACCGCTGCCCGTTGGCCCTTTCTACACGAAGGGCGCGCGCGCGGTGGGCTTCACGATGTCCAGCGCGACAGTGGAGCAACTCGCCGGGGCCGCCAGGGCGACCAATGCGCTGCTGGCGGCGGATCGGCTGAGGATGCGCATCGCGCGGGCGCTGCCGCTCGCCCAGGCCGCCGAGGCGCACCAACTGGTGGAGGGCAGCGGCCCGGAAGGCAAGGCCACGGGGCGCGTGGTCGTGCTCATCCGAGGCTCCATAGCGCCGCGTGACGATGCGTGACGATGCGCTATGAGTTCGCTGTCTGGCGCTGGGCCTCGGCGGGCGTGCGCCTGCCGGTGAAGCCGTGGCGGTTGGGGCCGTCCACAGCGTCCACGACGGCGTCGGCGAGGTTCAACCCCTCGTTGGCGACGGCGCCGATGGCGTCATCCACATGCTCCGCCGCGTAGACGAGGCCGTGGAAGGTCTCTTTGACGGCGACGGTGAAGCCGAGCAGGTAAGCCAGCATCAGGGCGAACAGAATCGCCACAACGTGGACGAAGGCGCTGGTGGGCGCCAGACTGACACTGGGCGGCCAACCCAGATGGATAGCGAAGCGCGACTCGCCAATCGAGTTGAGCAGAATCGCCAGCAGCTCGATTCCGACGAAGCCGACGATCAGGCCGAGTAGCGCGGCGCGCACCGTGCGCCCAAGCGCCTGCTTGAACGCCTCCCACAGCCGAATGACAAAGGTAGTTCTCAGATTCATGGATCTCACTCCTCCTCGCGAGCGGGCGATCACAGGACGATCTGGATGAGCGCCCGCTCCTTACCAGCAGTATCCGACGCGAAGATGAGAAGACTGTAAGAAATCGGGCAAAATTGCGGCTTCGCGCTCAGCAAAAAGGCTGAATTGTTTGGCCCTCACCCCTTCCCCTCTCCCAGAGGGCGAGGAGAACCGCGCTTGCTCGATGGATCGTATCATGGGCCAGCGGTGTGAACACATCTGAGACGGAGCACGCGGAAGGGGCAGGCTCCGTGGTGGAACCTGCCCCTTCTGTATGAGATCGTCGGCCTAGTTGGCGATCAGCGCGGCGCCGCCGAAGCGGGCGAGCAGCTTCGGCACGCCCCAGCAGGCCAGCGCCGCCGCGCCCGCCGCGACCACACCCGCGACAGTAGCCGTGTTGGGCGTGAAGAGCGGCGGATTGTGGATGAAGAAGCCGGTGATGACCCACTCAACGGCCAGCGTGACGACCGCGCCGATGATGAACCCGCCGCCGATGGCGCCGAAGGTGATCGGCCATAGCCCGCGATTCTCTGGCAGGACGCGCCCCTCGATCTGCTTGACGCTGGAGAACGCCAGCCCCAACGCGGCGATCGTGATCAGCGCCGTGGCGATCCACTGGCCCGCGAAGGGGATCAGCGAGACGCCGTAGATGATGAGGAAGACGACGATCAGCACGATCGCCAGCATGACATACGGCCCGCGCTCGCCGAAGAGGCCCAGCGCGACCATGTTCATGCCAGCCAGCAGCGGGGCCAATACCTTCGGGCGCTTGGCGGCGAGCTGCGCCTCCAGATTGACGCGATACGAGTCGCGATACTTGCGCTGCTTGAAGTAGATGCGCCCGCGCAGGCTCTGCGTCTGCGGCCCGCCCAGCAGCGGATTGGCGCGCTCGGCGGCGTTGAGCGAGGCCAGCGCGTCATCGTAGCGCTTGACCTCGACCAGCGCGTTGGCGCGGATGTATTCAGCCTGCGGGAGCTGCTTGTCGCGGTCGAAGCGGATGGCCGAGTCGGCGGAGGCGGCGGCGCCCTCGTAGTCTTTCTGGCGCAGCAGGGCCAGCGCCTTCATAAAGTAACCCGAAGGGCCGCGCGGCTCCAGCTTGATCGCTTCATCCGCCGCGAGCACGGCGCCTGCGTTGTCGTTGTTGGCGATCAGCACCTCGGCTAGCTGCACGCGGGCGCGCGCTAGCTTCGGCTGCAGCTGCACGGCGCGCTTGGCGGCGGTCTCGGCCTCGGCGGGGACCTTGAAGCGCCCCTTCTGCAGCAGCGCGGCAGAGAGCGTCATCTGGGCGTCCACATTGGTGGGGGCGTCGCGGGTGGCGCGGCGCGCCTCAGCGATGGCTTCATCCACCTGGCGCTGTTGCAGCAGGGCCTGGGCCAGCAGGGCGCGCGCGGCGGCGTCTTCGGGCGTGCGCTCCAGGCGCTTGCGGGCGATGCGCTCGGCCTCGTCGGTGCGGCCAATCGCCATCGCATAGCGCGCCTTGCCGAGCGGCCCGCCAGGGATGATGCTCTGCTGGCCGCCGCCGCGATTCGTCATGCGGTTCATCAGTGATTCGATTCCTTCCCCCATGTCAGCGCCAGCCGTGCGGGCGCGCCGGGGATGCATGCGATGTTCAGAGTATGGGATGCCGGGATACGCCAGGACTCCACAGGAGTCCACAGGAGTCCAGGCGGATAATGCCATAGGGCTATTATACACCGCTGGCGATGGCTGGCGGCATTGGCCAACGTCGCCCATCATCTCGCCGCCACAATTGTGGATAACCTGCCCGTAAGCGTGGACAACTGCCCGCTTCTGTGGAAAAGTTGTTCTAGAACAAATGGCCGAGCCTGTGAGGAAATTACACGCGGCGGCGGCTCTTGCTGAGCGCCTTGCGCGAGAAGCTGAAGGCGATGCCCTCACGCTCGGCGAACTCCTGAAACAGCGCGTAGAAGTGGGCGCGGTCGGGCGCCGAGATGACAGCCACCGCGTCCGCCGCCTCGATCGGATAGGGATAGCCGGTTCCAGCGATCACCTCGGCGCGCACGACATCCAGTGCGCGGTCGAGCAGTCCGGCGTCGAGCAGCCAGCGCGGGAACTCGATGCGCGCGGGCGGACGATCCTGCGCCGCCTGGAAGTAGACGAAGCCCACCTCCGCCGCGCCGCCCAGCCGCGCCAGATCGTAGCGCGCCGAGAGGAAGGCGGGCGTGCGATCACCCCAGCCCAGCTCGCCGCGCCACAGCAGCGCATCCGTCACACCGCGCGCCTCGGCGGGCAGCGGTTCGTTCCCCGGCTCAGACTCGCTCAGCGCGCGCAGCATCACCACGATGTCGCGCGCATAGCTGGTGTCAATGTAGCCCAGCAGCGGCACGGCGCAGCGCTGCGAGGCCTCCAGCAGGCGCGCGGCAGCGGCGGTGTAGCGCTCGCGATAGGGCGGCGGCGACTTGAGCGCGAAGGAGACGATCAGGCTGCCATCATAGAACGCGACCACCAGCGGGGGGGACTCGCCGCGCGCCTCCAGCGTCTCCCGCTGGCGCTGGTGATGCTCCATGCGCGCGATGACGGTCGCCGCCTCCAGCTCGAAGCGCCGCAGTTGGACGTAGCGGTTGGAGTAGCCCAGGTCGTCGCCCGTGCGCGTATCCACCAGATCAGGATCATCGCCAGTCAGCTCATCAGGCGTCAGCAGCTCGACCACGATGTCTTTGACGTAGGGCCGCGGCGGCTGATGCGGATTCTCGAACAGTCCCGCCTGCACCAGCGCGATGGGGGCCGAGGCGTCGCGCCAGGGCGGGAGCTGGCTGCCATCCACGGCGAAGGTCGTGACGCCGCGCAGCCGCTCGGCCCAGGCGTGGGCGCGCTCGTGGTCGGCGAAGCGCTCGCCAAAGCGCACGGCGGGGTAGCGCTCGCCACCCGCCAGCCAGGCGTCATACTCGGCGGTGGGGCGCGCGCCCAGCGCCGCCTGCTGGTCCGTCTGATCGTGCTGGCGAGCGAGCCAGGCGCGCTGGGCCGCCTCCAGCCGCGCGGCGGAGGGATAGCGCGCGCGCAGCTCGGCCAGCGCGGCGCGATAGAGCGCCAGCCCGTCGCCATGTCGCCGCTGATAGGCCAGCAGGCGGTCGCGCTGGCGTGTCAGCTCATCCAGCGTCTTGCGCGCGTGCAGCAATGGACCTCTCCCCCTAACCCCCTCCCCTGCGAGGGGAGGGGGGACCCGATGCACGGTCTATGGCGTTGACCAGGCGTATAGCCTCCAGTCAGGCTTCTGCTTGAGATGTGCCCTCTTGCCTTGGCGAGAGCGGAGTGCAATTGAAGGTGACAACTACGCCTCAAAGGTGGCATGGAAGAAGATCGGCAGGGTTTCGGCGGGCTGGCGGAACTGGGCCTCGCCCAACGGTGGGGCGGTCTCTAGAAGGATCAAGCCGAGGTGACACTGATATGCTTCAGCGAAGTGCGCCAGGAGCTTATGCGCTTGCGTCTCGCCAGCATCCCACTCATCCTCTCGCATGTTTTCGCCAGTCGAGACAGACAAGCCTAGCACGAGCTGATCATCCCGCGTGAAGCCGAGGATCGCCCGCTCGATTCTCGCCTCATGATGGGCTGGTAGGCATTTGAGGTAGACTATGAAAGCTCGGCGCGGATAGGACAGCCCAAGCTCCAGGATGTGATCGAGCGTCAGCGCAGGTACCCACTCCCAGCGCGCCTGCGTCTCCTCCGGCCGCGCATCCAGCGGCTCGAATTCGAGCTCTTCGCTGCCGCGATCCGCATTCGCCGCGCGATCGACATCCTCATCGAGGAAGCGGTTCAGCGTAGTTGCATCGCGCTGCTTGGTGAGCCCGTAAACGTCCAGCGCCATGTCTGCCCTCCTGTTGAGTCCTTTAGAAATCGGTAGACCTCGGCAGGCGTACGGTAGTCGAGCGCCTAATGCGGGCGCTTCTGGTTGCAAAAGTCCAGACATTGCGTCAAGCCACCATGGGTCTCGCGGGCGGGCTGGCATAGTCGTGCTGGTAGACCGCCTCGCGCTTCACCGCATGCCACAGGCGCTAGACTCGCACAGGTCACTATCGCCCCTTCGCCACACCCCCTGCCACGAGTTCCCCTCCCTGAAGGGGAGGGGGCAGGGGGAGAGGTCCGCGTCCCTCACCTCAATAGCCCAGGCTGCCCAGCTCGGTCGCGCAGAGCGGCGTGACATTGAGCGCGTAGGGCTTGCCCGTGCCGGTGTCTTTGTAGTAGGTAAAGGCCTCCTGCGTGGATGAGACTTTGCGATAGGTCGTCAGGTAGTAG